>NZ_JBVIKC010000008.1:0-246998 GCF_055581065.1 Streptomyces sp. NPDC031479 | reverse complement strand
CCCAGATCAAGTGGGGCCTGGACTACATGAACTCCCGCTACGGCAGCCCCGTCGGCGCCTGGAACTTCTGGCAGAACAACCACTGGTACTAAACCACCGGTGGACAGCGGACACACGAAGGCCCCGGTGGCCGGCCTCCCCAGGTCCGGCCACCGGGGCCTTGCGCGTCCCATCCCAAGGGGTCAGTGGGCGCCTGCGGGACTCACAGGCGCTGGATGATCGTCCCGGTCGCCAGCGCGCCTCCCGCGCACATGGTGATCAGGGCGAACTCCTTGTCGCGCCGCTCCAGCTCGTGCAGCGCGGTGGTGATCAGCCGGGCGCCGGTGGCGCCGACGGGGTGGCCCAGCGCGATGCCGCCGCCGTTGACGTTGACCTTCTCCAGGTCCTGGTCGAAGACCTGGGCCCAGCTGAGGACGACGGAGGCGAAGGCCTCGTTGATCTCGACGAGGTCGATGTCGCGCAGGGACATCCCGGCCTTGCCCAGCACGGCCCGCGTCGCGTCGATCGGCCCGTCCAGGTGGTAGTGCGGATCGGCGCCGACCAGGGTCTGGGCGACGATCCGGGCGCGCGGCTTGAGCTTGAGCGCGCGGGCCATCTTGCGCGAGGCCCACATCACGGCGGCGGCGCCGTCGGAGATCTGCGAGGAGTTCCCGGCGGTGTGCACGGCGGTCGGCATGACCGGCTTGAGCCGGGCCAGGCCCTCCATGCTGGTGTCGCGCAGCCCCTCGTCCCGGTCGACCAGCCGCCACATGCCCTGCCCGGCGGCCTGCTCGGCCTCGGTGGTCGGCACCTGGACGGCGAAGGTCTCGCGCTTGAAGCGCTCCTCTGCCCAGGCGGCCGCGGCCCGCTCCTGGGAGAGGACGCCGAGGCGGTCGACGTCCTCGCGGGTCAGCCCGCGGCGACGGGCGATCCGTTCGGCGGCCTCGAACTGGTTCGGGAGGTCGACGTTCCACTCGTCGGGGAAGGGCTTGCCCGGCCCGTGCTTGGATCCGGAGCCCAGCGGGACCCGGCTCATGGCCTCGACCCCGCAGGCTATGCCGATGTCCATGACCCCGCCGGAGATCATGTTGGCGACCATGTGATTGGCCTGCTGGGAGCTGCCGCACTGGCAGTCCACCGTCGTCGCGGCGGTCTCGTAGGGCAGCCCCATGGCGAGCCAGGCGTTGCGGGCCGGGTTCATCGACTGCTCGCCCGCGTGGGTGACGGTGCCTCCGACGATCTGCTCGACGCAGTCGGGCTGGATCGCCGTACGGGCGAGGAGCTCGCGGTAGGTCTCGCCGAGGAGGTAGGCGGGATGGAGGTTGGCCAGGGCTCCCCCGCGTTTCCCGATGGGGGTGCGTACGGCTTCGACGATGACGGGTTCCGCGGCCATGAGCTCGTCCTCTCCTGCACATCCTGCACGGCGCCGGCGCGGCGGGCCGTCCCGGCGCCCCGCCTGAACTAGTACGCGTTCTAGTTCTCCCCCGCAGTCTTATGACCCGAACCCCCGGCACGCAAGGGGCGTGCACGCGCCTTACACGGATTCCACACGCAACAGGTGGCGCGAGAGGCCTTGTGACTTCTAGAACTCGTTACTACCTTCGAGCCAACTTCTGATGGGCCGTCAGACCCTCGTCAGACCTTGGAGTCGCCCGATGCCCTGCCCCGAGCTGCCCGACGGCTTCGACGCCACCGACCCCGACCTCCTCCACGACCGCGTCCCCTTGCCGGAGTTCGCCCGGCTGCGGCAGACCGCGCCGGTGTGGTGGTGCCCGCAGCGGCGGGGCGTCACCGGCTTCGACGACGAGGGCTACTGGGCCGTCACCCGCCACGCGGACGTCAAGTACGTCTCCACGCACCCGGAGCTGTTCTCCTCCACCACCAATACGGCGATCATCCGCTTCAACGAGCACATCCCGCGCGAGCAGATAGATGCCCAGCGCCTGATCATGCTGAACATGGACCCGCCGGAACACACCCGCGTACGCCAGATCGTGCAGCGGGGCTTCACCCCCCGGGCCATCCGCGGCCTGGAAGCGGCCCTCCGCGACCGGGCCCGGAAGATCGCCGAGGAGGCGGTGGCCGCCTCCAACGACGGCAGCTTCGACTTCGTCACCCAAGTGGCCTGCGAACTCCCGCTGCAGGCGATCGCCGAGCTGATCGGCGTCCCGCAGGAGGACCGGGCCAGGATCTTCGAATGGTCGAACAGGATGGTCGCCTACGACGACCCCGAGTACGCGATCACCGAGGAGGTCGGCTCCAACGCGGCCGTGGAACTCATCGGCTACGCGATGAACCTGGCCGCCGCGCGCAAGGAATGCCCGGCCAAGGACATCGTCACCCAGCTCGTGGCCGCGGAGGGCGAGGGCAACCTCCGCTCCGACGAGTTCGGCTTCTTCGTGCTGCTGCTCGCGGTCGCCGGCAACGAGACCACCCGCAACGCCATCAGCCACGGCATGCACGCCTTCCTCACCCACCCCGAACAGTGGGAGCTGTACAAGGCCACCCGGCCGGCGACGGCCGCGGAGGAGATCGTGCGCTGGGCCACCCCCGTGGTCTCCTTCCAGCGCACCGCCACCCAGGACACCGAGCTGGGCGGCCAGAAGATCAAGGCGGGCGACCGGGTGGGGATGTTCTACTCCTCCGCCAACCACGACCCCGAGGTCTTCGAGAACCCCGAGGTCTTCGACATCACCCGCGACCCGAACCCGCACCTCGGCTTCGGCGGCGGCGGCCCGCACTTCTGCCTCGGCAAGTCCCTGGCCGTCATGGAGATCGAGCTGATCTTCAACGCCCTGGCCGACGCCCTCCCCGACCTGCGGCTGGCCGCCGCCGGCCCGCGCCGGCTGCGCGCTGCCTGGCTCAACGGCATCAAGGAGCTCCGGGTCAGCTCCGGTTGACCCGTGGTCCGGAGCGGCGGGGGCCGTCCACCTTCCACGCCCCGGCCCCCGCCGTCCGCCGGTCATCGCCCGGGACACCGCCCGGGACACCGCGCCCGAGTGGCGGGATCCCCGCGGCTGCCCGATCCTGACAGGACGCGGCGATCCACCGAAGGGGCGCCGGGGCACCACTGCCCCGGCGCCCCTTCGGCCCGTTGCGGGCGCCGCTCGCCGGCCGGGCCCCGGCGGGGGACCGGGTCCGGTCCGTCGCCCGCGGGGGCCTGGACGGGGGGCCGGGTCAGGCCGTGCGCAGGATCGCGCAGGTCGTCGTACCGTGCGCGTAGAGCTTGCCGTCGAGGGTCCCCACGACGCGCGCCTCGGCGGTGGCCGTCGTCCGCCCGACGTGCAGGGCGCTCCCCTCGCAGCGCAGCGGCGGGGTGTCCGCCAGCACCGGACGGATCATGTGAACGCCCAGCTGGACCGTGGTGTAGGCGGTACCGGCCGGGAGCCGCGTCATCACCGCGGAGCCGAGCGCCGAGTCCAGCAGGGTGGCGAGGAACCCGCCGTGGACCGTGCCCATCGGGTTCAGCAGGTGGTCGCCCGGGTCGCCCTCGAAGACGGCGAAACCCTCGCCCGCGTCGGTCAGGCGGAAACCCAGGGTGCTCATGATCGAGGCCGCGGGCAGCGTGCCCTCAAGGGCCGCCCGCAGGACGTCCAGACCGCTCATGCCCAGGATCTCGGGGGTCGTTTCGGGCCGCGGCCGCCAGGTGTGGGTGCGGGTGCGGGTGTCCTCGGCGGTGAGGTTCTCGTACGTGGTCATGGCACCGACCCTAGGCACCGGCCCGCCGCACGCACGAGTGACGGATCCGGCGGCATCCGCATCACTTCCGACAGCGCCCGTCCGGGCCCGGCGACCGTAGGCTGACCCCCGTGAGAATCGCCGTACTGGCCCTCGACGGGGTCTTCGACTCCGGGATCTCGGCCGTCCTGGACGTACTGCACTGCGCGAACGCCCTGCGCGGGCAACTCGCCGGAGCCGCGCCCCCGGCCTTCGAGATCCACACCGTCGGCGTGCGCCGGCGGGTCCGTACGGGGCTCGGGCACCGGATCGACGCCGAACCCGCCTCCACCGCGCTGGACGCCGGACTCCTCGTACTGCCCGCCCTCATGGAGCGCCGCCCCGCCGCCCTGCTGGAGACGGTGGCCTCGCCCGCCCACCGCTCCGCGCGCCGGCTCCTCGCCGAGGCCCGCGAGCGCCGCACCCCGCTCGCCTCCTCCTGCACGGGAACGTTCCTGCTCGCCGAGTCCGGGGTGCTGGACGGACTGCGGGCCACGACGAGCTGGTGGCTCGCCCCCGTGTTCCGCGACCGCTACCGCCGGGTGACGCTGGAGGAGGCCCGGATGGTCACCACCTCGGACGGGGTCACCACGGCGGGCGCCGCGTTCAGCCACCTCGACCTGGCGCTGTCCGTCGTCGGGATGCGCAGTCCGGCCCTGGCCGACCTCGTGCGGCACTACCTGGTGGTGGACGACCGGGCCTCGCAGGCCGCGTACGCGATCCCCGGCGCGATGGCCCGTCACGACCCGCTGGTCGCCGCCTTCGAGCAGTGGGTGCGGGCCCGGATCGCGGAACCCCTGTCCATCGCCGGAGCCGCCCGCGACCTGGGCGTCAGCGAGCGCACCCTGCAGCGGACGATGGCCCGCACCCTCGGCTGCTCCCCGATCCGCCTGGTCCAGGACCTGCGGGTGGAACAGGCCGAACACCTGCTGCGCACCACCGCGCTGCCGCTCGCGGCGGTGGCCCGGCGGGTCGGGTACGAGAGCCCCGGCCCGCTGCGCGCGCTGCTGCGCCGCCGCTCGGGCAGCGGGCCGGGGCGACGCCCGTAGGCGGGGCGCCGGTTCGGGGCGGCGGGTGCGGGGCGGGGTGGCGCGCGGCGGGGCCGGCCTCAGGTGCCCCCCGACCGGGCGGGGGCCCGTACGTTCCGACCGGCTTCCGCCTCCGCGCCGGCCTCCCCGGCCGCTGCCGCCGCCGGGCGCTGTCCCGGCAGGCTGACCTGGAGGCCGCGCGGCCCGGACAGTACGTGGACCAGCCCGAACCCGGCGCCGACGACCAGCGCGCCGCCGACCGCGTCCAGGACCCAGTGGTTCGCGGTGGCCACGATCGCGCAGACCGTGATCAGCGGGTGCAGCGCGCCGAGCAGCTTCTGCCAGCCCTTGGGCGCGAGCGCCACGATCACCGTTCCGCACCACAGCGACCAGCCGAAGTGCAGCGACGGCATCGCCGCGTACTGGTTGGAGATCGCGGTCATCGCCCCGTACGAGGGGTTCGCCAGGTCCTGCACGCCGTGCACGGTGTCGACGAAACCGAGGTCCGGCATGAGCCGCGGCGGGGCGAGCGGGTACAGCCAGAAGCCGGCCAGGGCGATCACGGTGGCGAGGCCCAGCGAGGCCCGCGCCCAGCGGTAGTCCCCCGGGCTGCGCCGGTACAGCACGGCGAGGACGGCCAGCGGCACCACGAAGTGGAAGGACGTGTAGTAGAAGTTGAAGAACGCCTCCAGCCAGGGCGTGTCCACCACGGCCCGGTTGACGGCGCGTTCGATGTCGATGCCGAGCGCCCGCTCGATCGCGTGGATCCGGCTGCCGTTGGCCTCGGCGACGGACCGGCTCGCGGGGGCGGCGGCCCGGATGTGCGAGTAGAGCGAGTAGCCGACCCGTATCAGCAGCAATTCCAGCAGCAGGTTGGGGCGGGAGAGCGCCTTGCGCCAGAACGGCAGCAGCGGGACGCGCGGGAAACGCGTGGCGGCGGGCCGCCCGTAGCGGGTGGGCACGGGCTCGCGCCAGTACGGGGACGAACGCGGCAGGAACGGCACGGCGCAGGCCGCCGCCAGGGCCGCGAGGAGCGGCACGTTGTCCCGTACGGGGGCCAGCGCGGCCATGTTGGGCAGCAGCACGGCGCTCGGCAGGGTCATCGCGAGCACCACCGCCACCGGCCACACCCGCCGGTCGGCGGCCCGCTCGCCCACCCGGCCGGCCACCGCGAGCAGCACCCACAGCATCTGGTGGCGCCACCCGTCCGGGGACACGGCGACGGCGACGCACCCGGTGACGGCGACGGCGAGCAGCAGCTGGCCGTCGCGGGCGTAGCGGGCCGCGCGGCGCAGGCCGACGCAGGCGATCGCGGTGGCGAGGGCGGCGTAGAGGAGGATCTCGGCGGGGCCGCCGAGGCCCAGGCGCAACAGGGCGCCGTGGACGGACTGGTTGGCGGGTCCGTCGGGGGCGCCGCCGAGGCCGGAGCCGGCCAGGTGCTCGACCCAGTACGTCCACGAGTCGCGCGGCAGTGACGCCCAGGACAGCGCGGTGGCTCCGGCGAAGGTCAGCGCGGCGGCCTTGGCGGTGGGGCGGCGTCCGGTCAGCCACAGCAGCGGGGCGAACAGCAGCAGGGCCGGCTGGAGGGCCGCGGCGAGTCCGACGAGGAACCCGGCGGGGCGCTCCCCGGGTACCCGGAAGAACGCGAGCAGCACCAGCAGCACGGGCAGCACGGCGGCCTGACCGGGCGAGGCGGCCTCGCGGACGGGCAGCGAGACCATCATCAGCGCGACCAGCACGGGCGCGGCCAACAGGGCGGTGCGCCGGGGCACGGGGTCGGGCAGGCCGCGTGCGGCGACCAGTCCGATCGCGGCGACGGACAGCAGGGTGACGCAGGTCCAGGCCACTTCCAGGGACGGCGTGGCCAGGCCGACCAGCGGTTTGAGGACGAGTCCGGCGAAGGGGGTGCCGGTGAACCGGCCGGCGTCGTAGAGCGAGCCGGGCAGGACTCCGGGGGCGCCGGGCAGGTGCAGACCGCTGAGCCACTCGCCGGGCGGGACGCTCAGTACGGCGGCGGCCTGCCTGACTCCGAGCACGGCCGCCAGCGCCCACAGCAGGAGGCGTGCGGCCCCGAGGCCGCCATCACCGCCTATGACCCCGGCATGTCCATCGGCCCCGCCGTGCTCCGCCGCGTCAGCCACGCCTCGCCGTCCTCCCGTCCCTGTCGACCGCAACCTCGACTTCGACCGACTGCCGCGCCCGGTGCACCGGATCCCTGCCGGGCACGACGATATCCCCCACGGGATCCCTAGGATGGCGTGCATGAGCATCGTGAAGATCAACGCACTGACCGTTCCCGCCGAGCAGCGGGAGGTCCTGGAGCAGCGCTTCGCCTCGCGGGCGGGGGCCGTGGAGGGTTCGGACGGTTTCGAGTGGTTCGAGCTGCTCCGGCCGATCGAGGGCACCGACCAGTACCTCGTGTACACGCGGTGGCGTTCGGAGGCGGACTTCCAGGCGTGGATGGAGGGGCCGATGAAGGCCGCGCACCAGGGGGGTGCGGGTGGCGGAGCCGGTGGTGGCGAGCGGCCGAAGCCCGCGGCTTCCGGGTCCCAGGTGTGGTCCTTCGAGGTCGTGCAGCAGGCGGCTCCGAAGCAGGCGTGAGCCGCCTGCGCCGACGTGCGCGAAGGGTCCGGGGCGGCGTGCCGCCCCGGACCCTTCGCGTTCCCACGGGGTGTGCCCGTCCGGGGCTCGGCTCCGGAGGGGCGTCCGGGTCTCAGCTCCAGAAGGCGTCGCTCTCGTCGATGTCCTGGGTGCACTGGTCGATGTCGGTGATCTTGCCGCCGACGATGGTGAAGAAGAGGCCCTCGTGGATCTCGATGCCCCGGTCGCCGCGGTCGCCCTGGGCGGTGTGGAAGGCCATCGCGTGGCCGCGGCCGTCCACCAGGACCCGTTCCAGGCGGACCCGGAAGGTGCCGTTGGTCTCCTCGCCGAGCCGCCGGTAGAGGTCGAGGACGGCTTCGCGGCCCTTGTGGTGGCCGGCCAGTGGGCTGCTGCCGGGCATGTGGTGGATGACGTCGGCCGTCATCAGTGTGCCCAGGGTGTCCATGTCGCCCTTGCCGAAGGCCTCGTAGCCGCGGCGGATCAGGGCACAGTCCGGGTGCTCCGACATACCGTTCACATCCTCCGTTGACTCGTTGACGTGATCCCCCGTCGGTCCTATTTACACCTTTCCTCATCATCGGCCCGTGGCTGTGGATATTCCACGCGGGGAGGGCGGGAGACGCTCCACACTGACACCATGAACGAGCACCTGATCATCGACGCGACGGCCCCCACCGGGTGGGAGGTCACGGCGGAGCCCTTCGGCACGCCGGACGCCACCACCCTGCGCCGCGCCTACTACGCGGAGGTCGCCGGACGGTACTGGGACCGGCCCGCCACCGAGGCCGAGGTCGACGAGGGGCTGGCGGACGATCCGGCCGACGCCCTCGTCCCGCCCACGGGGCAGTTCGTGGTCGGCCGGCTCGACGGGCGGCCCCTGGCCTGCGGCGGCATACGCCTCCTCGACCCGGCCACCGCCGAGCTCACCCGGGTCTACGTCGACCCGCTCGCCCGCGGCACCGGCGGCGGGGCGGCCCTGCTCACCGCGCTGGAGGGGGCCGCCCGTGCGCTGGGCGCGGGGCGGGTGCGCCTGGACACCCGCAGCGACCTGGTGGAGGCCCGCGCCCTGTACGCGCGTCACGGGTACCGCGAGATACCGGCGTACAAGTCCGGGCCGTACGCCGAGCACTGGTTCGAGAAGTCCCTGGGGTGAGCCACCGCCACCGCCGGCGCGGGCTCGGGGACGGGCGGGTCAGGGGGCGGCGTGGTCCCGGCGCGGGAGGGTGTCGTAGGGCTCCTCGGCGTCGGAACCGCACAGCTCCCGGTTGATCTCCGCGACGAGTTCGGTCAGGTCGGTCGGGCGCTCGGGACCCCACCAGTCGCCCAGCAGCTCGGCGAGGGACTCCTGCCGGGCGGCCGCGAGCCGGGCGGCGGCCTCCCGTCCCCGGTCGGTCAGGACCAGCGAGAGGCCCTCGCGGACCGCGAGCCGGCGTTCCTCGGTCTGGCGGCCGGCGTCGGTGATGGCCTTGAGGGGGATCCCCGTGCGTTCCGCCAGCTCGGCCGGGTCGGCGGAGCCGTACTTGTTGATCCGCAGCAGCAGCCAGCTGGCGGCGGGGAGCAGGTCGTAGCCCGCCTTGTCGGTGATCTTCTCGTAGACGTGGCGGCGGCCCTCACGGCTGCCGAGCACGCACAGCGCGCGGGCGACCTCGTCGCGCGAGGAGCGCTCGACGGGGTTGGAGGCGAGGGTCTCGGTCACGTCGGGCGCGGTGACGGAGCCGCGGAGCTTGTCCTCCTTCAGGAACCAGGAGATGACGAAGGCGACCAGCACCACGGGCACGGCGTAGAGGAAGACGTCGGTGATGGCCGTGGAGTAGGCGTCGAGGACGGTGGGCTGGAGGTTCGCCGGGAGCGTGCCGATGGCCCGCGGGTCGGCCTCCAGCTGCTGTGCGCTCAGGCCGGGGGGCAGGGCGACGCCGGCGAGGGCGGCGGAGAGCTGGTCGCCGAGCCGGTTGGTGAAGATCGTGCCGAAGATGGCGACGCCGAAGGAGGCACCGATGGAGCGGAAGAACGTGGCACCGGAGGTGGCGACGCCGAGGTCCGCGTAAGCGACCGCGTTCTGCACCACGAGGACGAGTACCTGCATGACCAGGCCCAGGCCCGCGCCGAAGACGAAGAAGGAGGCGCCCATCTGCCAGTCGGAGCTGGTGCGTTCCAGCTGGTGCAGGAGCAGCAGTCCGACGGCGGTGACGCCGGTGCCGGCGATCGGGAAGACCTTCCACCGCCCGGTGCGGCTGACGATCTGCCCGGAGACGGTCGAGGCGATCAGGAGGCCGAAGACCATCGGCAGCATGTGGACGCCCGACATGGTCGGCGAGACGCCCCGCACGATCTGGAGGAAGGTCGGCAGGTAGACCATCGCACCGAACATCGCGAAACCGACGATGAAGCTGATCACCGAGCAGAGGGTGAAGGTGCGGATGCGGAACAGCTTCAGCGGCAGCACGGGTTCGGCGGCCCGCCGCTCGACGAGGACGAAGGCGACGAGGAGCACCGCGCCGAGGACGGCGAGTCCGATGATCTGGCTCGACGCCCAGGCCCAGGTGGTGCCGCCGAGGGAGGCGACCAGCACGAGGCAGGTCGCGACGGAGGCGATGAGCGCGGTGCCGAGGTAGTCGATGGTGTGCTTCGAGGAACGGGCCGGGATCCGCAGGACCGCGGCGATCACGACGAGGGCGACCAGCCCGATGGGGAGGTTGATGTAGAAGACCCACCGCCAGGTCAGGTGGTCCACGAACAGGCCGCCCAGCAGCGGCCCGAGGACGCTGGTCGCACCGAAGACGGCGCCGAAGAGGCCCTGGTACTTGCCGCGTTCGCGCGGCGGGACGATGTCGCCGACGATCGCCATGGAGAGCACCATCAGCCCGCCGCCGCCGAGGCCCTGGAGGGCGCGGAACCCGATGAGCTGGGGCATGTTCTGGGCGAGGCCGCAGAGCGCGGAGCCGATCAGGAAGAGCACGATGGCGTACTGGAAGAGCTTCTTGCGCCCGTACTGGTCACCGAGCTTGCCCCACAGCGGGGTGGCCGCGGTGGAGGCCAGCATGTAGGCGGTGACCACCCAGGACAGGTGCTCCATGCCGCCCAGTTCGCTGACGATGGTGGGCAGCGCGGTGGAGACGATGGTCTGGTCGAGGGCGGCGATCAGCAGGCCCAGCAGGAGGGCTCCGATCGAGACGAGCACCTCCCGGGAGGCGTGCTCGGCACCGGGACCGGGTTCCACGGTGGAAGCGGTGACATCCTGGGCCATCGGGTCCTCCTCAGGCAGGATCGGCACCATCCATCCTGAGCGGTGTGTCCGGTTATGGCCTGTCGGGCGGGTTGGGCCGGACCTGCGGGGTCTGCATAATCGCTGGCAGTGGCCACGGGAGGGGTAGCAGTGAGCGCTGAGCGCTGTCCGAATTGCGGCGCCGTACGCGCCGAATGCACATGCATGCCGAACGGATCCTTCGACCCGCTCCGCATCCGTCCCTACGCTCCCCGGCCGACCCCGGCCCCGACGTCCCCGGAGCCGGACCTCGGCCTCGGACCCGGCCCTGGCCTTGGCCTCGGCGCTGGTCCCGGGCCCGGCCTCGGTGCTGGTCCCGGGCCCCGCCCCGGCCCCGTCACGCCCTACGCGGAGGTCCCGTCCGGGGCCGACGGTCCGCACCCGCAGGTCCCGACGCCCCCGGCGCCGGGGCACGGGGCCCCGCAGGGGCTCGGGGGCCCGTACGTGCCCGGCCCCCTGGACGGGCACGCCGTATGGCCGCAGCCCCCGGCCGGAACCGGCGCTGGCGCCGCGGCGTACGGGGCCGGGCACCCGGATCCCGGGCGGCCGGGCACGGCGGGCCCGGACCCCTCCGCGGCGGACGGTGCCGGTTCCGGGGGCGGGCCGCCGACCCCGCGGGTGCAGGCGCCGACCGAGCTCTTGGCGGCGGTGCCGGCGGGGCCCCCGGTGGCTCCGGAGCCCCACACGCCCGCCTACGGCATACCCGTACCGGTGCCGGCCGAGCAGACGGTGCAGCTGAGCCCCGTCGCCCCGCACCCGCGCCGCGCGGGCTCCGGCGCGGGCTCCGCTCGGCGGAACCGGCTGCTGGTGCCGCTGATCGCCGGTGGTGGCGTCCTGGCCGCCGGCGCGGTGGCACTGTCGCTCGGGGTCTTCACGGGCTCCGGGAAGGGCGACGCCGCCCTGCTGGACCCCAGTCCGTCGGCGCCCGCCATCAGCGTCGCTCCGGTCGGCCCGTCGGACGGGCCCACCGGGGAGACGCCGTCCCCCTCCGCGTCGGCCTCGCCCAGCGCGAGCGCCTCCGCGTCGCGCTCCGCGTCCCCGTCCGCCTCCGCCGCGAGCCCCACCGCGTCCCGCTCGTCCTCCGCGGCCCCGGCCCCGACGGGGACCACCGGCCGCCCCGCCGGCCCCACCACCCGGCCGCCCGCGCCCAAGCCGGCGACCCTGCGTTCCGGGGACTCCGGCCCCGAGGTGGAGAAGCTCCAGCGGCTCCTGGCGGACCAGGGCCTGTACCGGGGCCGCTTCGACGGCCGCTACGGGCATTCCGTCGAGCGGGCCGTGGACGACTTCCAGTTCTACAACGACGTCGAAGGCGACCCGCCGGGCGTCTACGGTCCGGCGACCCGGCGGGCCCTGGAGGGATAGATCACTCCGCGGGCGGTGGCGCGCACCCTCCCACGTTTTGTATCGTGTAGGAACAAAGTGGTTCCGTCCGCACTCCCTGACCGGTGGACGGAACCACTTGTTCTCTTTTCCCGCCCCGTCTGGAGCCCTCCGATGCCGGCCAGCACGACCACCGCCCCCGTCGTCCTCACCACCCGGGCCCTGCTCCTGGACATGGACGGCACCATCGTCAACTCGGACGCGGTGGTCGAGCGCTGCTGGCGCGAGTGGGCGGTGTCCCACGGGCTGGACCCGCAGGAGGCGCTCAAGGTGGTCCACGGCCGCCAGGGCTACGCCACGATGGCCGTCCTGCTGCCCGAGCGCCCGATGGAGCTCAATCACGCCGAGAACAAGGTGATGCTCGCCCGCGAGACGGCCGACACCGACGGCGTGGTCCCCGTCGGGGGCGCCGAGGAGTTCATGGCGTCCATCGCCGGGCTCCCGCACGCCCTCGTCACCTCGGCCGACGCCGCCCTGGCCGCGGCCCGGATGACGGCGGCCGCGCTGCCGATGCCGCGCGTCCGCGTCACCGCCGAATCCGTCGGGGCCAGCAAGCCCGACCCCGAGGGGTTCCTCAAGGGCGCGGCCGAGCTGGGCGTGGACCCGGCCGACTGCGTGGTCTTCGAGGACTCCGGCGCCGGCATCGCCGCGGGCCTGGCGGCCGGCATGCGCGTGATCGGCGTCGGCCCGCGCGCCGCGGCGTACGGGCCGACGGCCCACGTTCCCGACCTGACCTCGGTCAGCGTCGAGGCGGACGGGGACGGAACGATCCGCCTCGCCCTCACCCCTGCCTCCTGACCCGGGGCCGGGGCGCCTGACCCGAGACCGGGCGGGCGACCCGGCCCGGGGCGCCCGGAGCCAAGGCGCCCGGAGCCAAGGCGTCCGACGCGCGGGCGCCCAACCCAAGGGCCGCGGCGCAGAGCGCCCACCGCTAGCCGACACCACCCGCAGGGCCTCGGCGCGCGCGGACGCGCCGCACGGGGCCGCGGCGCAGACAGCCGCACCCCGACAGGACGCGCCGCGGGGCGGCCACAACCCGACGGGACACACCGCAGGCGACCGCGCCCCGCGAGTCGGCGGCAAACCGGCACGACGACTCCGCGCTACTGCCCGACGCGCCCGTCGATCCGCTCCCGCAGCAGGTCCGCGTGGCCGTTGTGGCGGGCGTACTCCTCGATCATGTGCACCAGCACCTCGCGCAGTTCGATCGGCTCGCCACCGTCGTCACCGGTGACGCCCAGGTCGGGGGCCTGCTCGACGAGCCTCTCCGCGAAGGCGACCTCCGCCCGCCAGGTGGCCCAGGCCTCCGCCACCACCGCCGGGTCGGCCACGGCACCCGTGAACTCCCCGTCCGGCTCCCGCTCGGAGCGGTAGTGGCGACGGATCCCCTCGCCCGCCATGACCCCCCTGAACCACTTCTGTTCCACGCCCGCGAGGTGACGTACGAGGCCCAGCAGCGACAGGTCCGAGGGCTCCACCGCCCGGCGGGCCATCGCCCCGGCGTCGAGCCCGGAGCACTTCAGCTCCAGGGTGATCCGCTGGTCGCGCAGGTAGCCGGCCAGGAGGGCCCGCTCACCCCGGAACCCGCCGTCGGACCGGGTGTCCTCGTCGGGACGCACGAACATGTTGGACCAGCCGAAACCCGGGCCGGACGAGGACGGGGACGAGGGCGGGGAAGCGGGCGCGGGGGTGGGCGTCGTGGAGGTCACGCCCGCAAGCGTGCCCGCGGCCCCGGGCCCCCACAAGGAGGTTTCCCGGTCCGCGAGGGGGCTCCGCTCAGCCCGCGATCGCCTCGTACAGCGAGAACACCGCCAGCGCCGCCATGACGGCAGCCGCGATCTTGGTGATGAGCCGCAGCGGCACGTACTTCATGAGGGTGCGCCCGCCGAGGATGCCGATGCCCGCCACCGTCCACAGGGCCAGCACCGCGCCGAGACCGACGGAGACCGGGTTGTCGTACCGCGCGGCGAGGTTGGCGGTCATGATCTGGGTCAGATCACCGAACTCGGCCACCAGGATCAGCATGAAGCCGGCCCCCGAGACCTTCCAGAAGGACTGGTCGGCGGGCGCCTTGACCTCCTCGTCCCCGTCATCCTTCTTCAGGAGCAGCATGGCCGCGCCGACGAGGAAGAGGACACCCACGACGGCCTGGACCAGCCGGTGCGGGAGCAGCGTGAGCACGCTGCCCGCGGCGATGGCGAGGGCGACGTGCACGGCGAAGGCCGCTGCGACGCCCGCGAAGACGTAGGAGGCGCGGTAGCGGGTGCCGAGCATCAGACCGGCGAGGGCCGTCTTGTCCGGAAGTTCGGCGAGGAAGACGACGCCGAAGGCGATCGCCATGACGGTGAAGCTGAACACGGGGTGGGACCTCGATCGGTCGGGCAGGACGCCATCGGGACCGAGAGACCTGGGGTGTATCAGGGGTCGCTTCGGCTCGGCGGCGCCCCGGGGTGCGTAAACGCGGGCAGGACACTGCGGCCGAAGGTCTCGCTGGCCGACCGCTGACGCGTTCCGCCTCCGGGCGCCGGCTGGAGTGACCCAGCAGTATGTCGACGGTCCGGCGAAGAGCTACTCCCCTTCTGCTCCGTCAAGGGTACGCGACGGTGGCCGCCGGGCACCCGTGCCCGGAATGTGAGCTTGGACCCACTCCACCCCGTTCCCCGTCACGCGAGTGGCCGGATTTCCAACTTCCCTGTGGCCGGGGATCGTTGGTTGTCTTGATGTGACGTGCTCATGTCGGCAACCTGTCACCTGGCGCCCGTTCCCGCGACACCTGGCGCCGCCAGCATGGCCGCGCCCCACCGGGGCGGAACGGCCACCACCCCCCGCACCCAGGGAGCCCTCATGGCCCTCGCTTCTCTTCGCATGCCCTCCTTCTACGCGCGTCACATAGGCCGCGCGGGCATCCTCGCGTCCGCCGTCGCCCTCGCCTCGCTCACCTCGCTCGTGAACGCCCCGGCCGCCCTGGCCTCCCCGCCCACCCCGATCAGCGCGGCCGCCGCCCGGAGCTATCTGGCCACGGTGACGCCGGCACCGGAAGGCTCCCTCAGCGGCTACAGCCGCGCCCAGTTCCCGCACTGGAGCACGGTCTCCGGAACGTGTAACACCCGCGAGACGGTCCTCAAGCGCGACGGCGTCAACGTCGTCACCGACTCCGCGTGCGCCGCCGTCAGCGGCAGCTGGTACTCGGAGTACGACGGCGCCACCTGGACCGCCGCGTCCGACGTGGACATCGACCACATGGTCCCCCTCGCCGAGGCCTGGCGTTCGGGAGCCAACTCCTGGACCACCGACCGCCGTCAGCAGTTCGCCAACGACCTCACCCGCCCGCAGCTCATCGCCGTCACGGACAACGTCAACCAGGCCAAGGGCGACCTCGACCCCGGCAAGTGGCTGCCCCCGCGCACCGCGTACCGCTGCACGTACGCCCGGATGTGGGTGCAGGTGAAGCAGTACTGGGGTCTGAGCATGGACAGCGGGGAGAAGACGGCCCTGGTGAACCTCCTGAACGGCTGCTGACCCGGCGTTCACCCCCGCTCTCCCCCGCCAGGGGGAGGCCAGGCGTGCCCTCCGCCCCGTACCGTGATCGAAAGGGGTATGGAGGAGGGGGAGTTCCATGGCCGGACTGCGTCTTGGGCCACTGCTGCGCCACATCGACTGGGACACGGGCGGTGCCGCCACGATATGGGTCGAGGCGGACCGCCCGTGCACGGCCGTGGTGCGGTGTGACGACGGATCCGGCGGCAGCGCCCGCACCTTCCAGATCTGCGGCCACCACTACGCGCTGGTCCCGGTCACCGGCCTGACCCCGGGCACGACCACGGCCTACGAGGTGCTCCTCGACGGAGTCCTCGTCTGGCCGGCGTCCGGGAGCGGCTTCCCCGCGAGCACGATCACCACCCCGGCGGTGGGAGGCCGCCCCGGACGGCCCGCACCCGGGCTCCGGGTCACCTTCGGCTCCTGTCGGCAGGCCGCCCCGCCCGCCGGCCGGCGCGGACCGCACGGCGCCGACGCCCTCGACACCCTCGCGGCACGGCTCGCCGCCGACCCCGGAGCGCCCAGACCCGATCTCCTCCTGCTGCTGGGCGACCAGGTCTACGCCGACCAGTTGTCGCGGGAGACGCGGCAGTGGCTCGCGGCCCGCCGGGACCTGCGCGAGGCCCCGGGCGCCCAGGTCGCGGACTACGAGGAGTACACCCGGCTCTACTACGAGTCCTGGCTCGACCCCGAGATCCGCTGGCTGCTCTCGACGGTCCCCAGCCTGCACATGTTCGACGACCACGACGTCATAGACGACTGGAACACCAGCGAGTCCTGGCTCGCGCAGATGCGGGCGACCCCGTGGTGGCCGGAGCGGGTGCTCAGCGGGCTCATGTCGTACTGGGTGCACCAGCACCTGGGCAACCTCTCCCCCGGCGAACTCGCGGCGAACCCCCTCTACGCGGCGGTACGGGCCGACCCGGACGGCACCGACGCCCTGCGCGCCTTCGCGGCCGGGGCGGACGCCGATCCGGCTTCGGTGCGCTGGAGTTACCGGCGGGACTTCGGCCGGACCCGGCTGCTGATGGTGGACACCCGGGCGGCCCGGGTGCTCGCAGAGGACGGGCGGGCCATGCTCGACCCGGCCGAACAGGCCTGGCTGCGGGAGAACGCCCTCGCCGGGCACGGGGATTACGACCACCTGCTGATCGGGTCCTCGCTGCCGTGGCTGATGCCCCCGCTGATCCACGACGCGGAAGTGTGGAACGCCGCCCTGTGCCGGGGAGAGCGCGGGGAGCGGTGGGCACGCATCGGTGAGGACCTGCGGCGGCGCGCCGACCTGGAGCACTGGGCGGCGTTCCCCGCGTCGTTCGCGGCGCTGAGCGACCTCGTCGAGGAGGTGGGGACGGGACCGAAGGCCCCGGCGACGGTGTGCGTCCTGTCCGGGGACGTCCACCACGCGTACGTGGCCGAGCCCCGAATACCCAGCACGGCCCGCGTGCTCCAGCTGACCTGCTCGCCCGTGCACAACTCCATCCACACGGCGGTCAAGTGGGGGTTCCGGCTGGGCTGGTCGCGGCTGGGCCGGTGGCTGGGGCGCGGCTTCTCCCGGCACGGGCGGACGGGCCGGCCGCCGCTGAGCTGGCGGCGTACGGGCGGCCCGTGGTTCGGCAACCAACTGATGACGCTGTCGCTGGCGGGCCGCAGCGCCCGACTGCGCCTGGACCAGGCCCGCCCTGGGCGACGGGGGGCGGCCGGGACGGCCCGACTGGTGACCGTCCTGGACCGGGAGCTCACGGAACCGCACTAGTGGCCCGGCCGACGGACCCGGTGGCCCGGACGGCCCGGACGGCCCTGACGGCTCTGACGGCTCTGACGGCCCTGATCAGTCGAAAGGCTCTGATGGCAGACCTGGTGGCGGACCCCGCCGTGCGGTGGCGGACCTGACGGACGCGGTGGCCCCCGGGCTCGTCCGGCCCCCCGCCGGGCGTACGCTGTATGGCTGTCAAGCCGCCCCTGCCGCTCCCCGCGACGACGCGGCGCTTCGGACTGGGGAGTCCCGCTGTGCTCGAAACGCTGGGGTCGTTGACCTCAAGCCCATGGATCTACGTCGTGGTCGCGGTGTCCATCGTGCTCGACGTGTTCCTGCCGGTGCTGCCGAGCGGGGTGCTGGTGATCACGGCCGCGGCAGCGGCGGCGGCCGCCGGTCCTCCGCCCCGGGTGCCCGACATCATGGCCCTGCTGGTCATCGCCACGACGGCCTCGGTCCTGGGCGACCTGGCGGCGTACCGGCTGGCCCGGCTCGGCGGGGCCCGCCTGGACCGGGCCATCGCCCGCTCCCGCCGACTGACCCGGGCTCAGGAACGCCTGGGTACGGCCCTGGCCCGGGGCGGCGGCGCCCTGGTGGTGATCGCCCGCTTCGCACCCGCCGGCCGCTCGGTGGTCTCGCTGGGGGCGGGCCGGACCCAGCGCAAGGTGACGGAGTTCCTGCCCTGGTCGGTGCTGGCGGGCATGACCTGGGCGGGCTACAGCGTGTCGCTGGGCTACTTCGGCACCCAGTGGCTGGGCACCACCTGGCTCGGTACGGCGGTCTCCCTGATCGCCCTGTTCGCGGCGGGCTCCCTGGCCGCCTTTCTCGTCCGCCGGCCACCCGAGGCCACGGCGCCCGCGACGTAGGAGACACGCATGACGGACCCGGACGTTCCCGGAACCGGCACCCCACCCGGCCACGAGGCGGTGACGGCCCGGCTCGAAGGGCACCGTCGGGAACTGACCGGCTACTGCTACCGGATGCTGGGGTCGGTGTTCGAGGCGGAAGACGCCGCGCAGGAGACCATGGTCCGCGCCTGGCGCGGCGCCGACCGGTTCGACGGCCGCGCCTCGTTGCGGACGTGGCTCTACCGCATCGCCACGAACGTCTGTCTGGACGCGCTGGCCGGCCGCGAACGCCGGGCCCGCCCGATGGACCTCTGCGGCCCGGCCGTCGGCGCCACCTCGCCGGGCGCCGCGCTGGACGCCTCCGCGTGGATCGAGCCCTTCCCCGCCGGCCCCGGGGCCGTGGCCGTCGACCCGGCGGAGGCGGCCGAGACGGGCGAGTCCGTCCGGCTGGCCTTCGTAGCGGCGTTGCAGCACCTGGCGCCCCGGCAGCGCGCCGTCCTGCTCCTGCGCGAGGTCCTCGGCTTCTCGGCGCAGGAGGTCGCCGACGTCCAGGGCTCCACCGTCGCCTCCGTGAACAGCGCGCTGCAGCGGGCTCGGGCGGTGCTCGCCGCCGGCGCCGCGAAGGCGCGGGCGGCGCCCCGACCGCAACCGGCGCACCGGTCGCAGCGGTCGGCGAAGCCACCCGGCGGGCCCTCGCCGACCGGTACGCCGCCGCGTTCTCCGGCTTCGACATGGAGGCCCTCTCCATGCTGCTGCACGTGGACGCCACGCTGTCCCTGGCCCCCCACACCCTGTGGATGCGGGGCTCCGCCGAGATCCGGGCGTGGCTGACCGGTCCCGCCGTCGGCTGCCGGGGGTCCCGGCTGGTCCCGACCACGGCGAACGGTTCGCCCGCCTTCGGCCAGTACCGGCGCCGGGCCGACGGCACGGGCTTCGACCCCTGGGCGCTCCAGGTCGTCGAAGTGTCGGGGGACGCGGTCACCGACATCAGCGTCTTCCGCGACACCGAGCGGCTGTTCCCCCTCTTCGGTCTGCCCCTTCACCTGGACGCGTAGGCCGGGCGGGGCAGTCGGTCACCCGTTCACCCTGCAGCGATCGCCGCGTCCCGGCGGGGCTTCTAGCGTCCAGAGCACGGCGCGCATCCGATTCCGCGTCACGTCCGTGCCCTGGCCGCGCCGTTTCGAGGAGCCCGAGGAGTTCTCTCCATGTCCCCCACACGCATCCGGTACCGCCTGGCGGGAGTCGCGGTCGCGACACTCGCCGTCGCTGCCGTCACACCCGTCGTTCCCGTCTCCGCCGCCCCCTCCGCCACCGTCTCCCCCGGGACCGTCGCCCCGGGCGGGCGCGTCAGCCTCAACGTCGAGGGCTGCGGCACCAAGACCGGCCGGGCCACCTCCCGGGCGTTCGGCGAGGTCTCGCTGACCCCGGGCAACCTGGAGGCGACCAACCTGTTCGGCGCCGCCACCGTCTACCGCGACGCCCCCACCGGCGCCCACCCCGTCACCTTCGAGTGCGGCGGCACGGGCGGCCGCCGCGTCACCGTCACCCTCCAGGTCGCACCGGGGGCCGCGCGCGGCGGACTCGGCGGGAGCGTCGATTCGATGAGCACGGGGCAGGTCGCCCTGGGCGGCACCCTCGCGGCCGGCGCGCTCGGCGCCGGCATCTGGATCCTGCGCCGGCGCATGCCCCGGACCGGCTGACCGGCTGACCGGCCGACCGACGTCCCGCCGCGCGCCGCGCCGGCCCCCGACGCCTACACCGTGGCGGACTGTCCGCGCACCTGTACCCCGTCGAGCAGCAGCCTGGTCGCCTCCGCGACGGCGTCCACGGCCGCGTCGAACACCTCCCGGTTGTGCGCGGCGGGGGCCCGGAATCCGGACACCTTCCGTACGTACTGGAGCGCGGCGGCGCGGATCTCCTCCTCGGTGGCCTTCTCGGGGATGGCGGGCGGGCGCAGGGTCTTAATGGAGCGGCACATACCTCCACTATGGCGCGGAAGGCGGCAGCTCGGCCCCGGAAAGTTTCATGATCAGCCCGGCCTGGAGCCGGCCCCGCAGCGCAGGGTCGGCGACCTCCTCCAGCAGGCCGATCGCCCGCCGCGTGCTCTCGGCCGCCCGCCGGTCCTCGCGCAGGGCGGCGCTCTGCGCGGCCATGTGCCGCAGGGCGAGATCGGCCCGCCGGTGGAACAGCTGGCCGACGAGGGTGACGACCAGGCCGACGGAGCTGGTCACCACCCCGATGTACGCGTCCCCGGCGCTCTCCGCCTTCCACACGGCGAGCCCGACCCCGAACAGCAGCACGGCCGCACCGATGCCCGCGAACCGCTGGCTGGTCACGAAACTGCTGCGGGCCTGCGCGAGCCCGTAGGCGTAGTACTCGACGAGGATCGGGGTGAAGTCGTCGCGCCGGTCCCCCGGCTCGGCCGCCCCGCCCCGCCCGGCGTCCACGAGCCTGGGGTCCCCCTGGCCGTCCCCCTCACCACCCCCCTCACCGGCCCCGGATCCGGCGGCGCCCAGCCCCGCGAGCAGCCGCGCCCGCTCCGCGTCCCGCCGCGCCTCGAACCCCCGGGACCGCCGCCACTCCCCCCACCCGGCCCCGAAGCCCACCACCACGATCCCGATCCCCCAGACCCACTCCTCGGCCCCTGCCACGCCCATCACCCCCGCGATGAGATCCCCTCCCCACCGTGCGGGAAACCCACCCGGGACCTAGACTGACGAACGCCCGAAATGTCCGTACCGGGGGATGAGGGAGACACCATGGCCAAGCGAGGAAACAAGCGCCGCGCCCGCAAGAAGAAGAAGGCCAACCACGGCAAGCGCCCCAACGCCTGACCCCTGAACAAGCCCGTGGCCCCACCCGGGCCGGCCGCACGAAACCCAAAGCCCCCCGCCACGGACGGCGGGGGGCTTCCTGGGTACGCCCACTCAACTCGGACTGAGTACCCGCACCCTGACGCCCGCTCACGAGGACGGGAACAGTGGGGCCATGCGCAAAGGACCGCAGACACCCGTTCTCCACTGGCTGTCGATCCCCCTGCTTGCCGGGGCGACCACAGCGGCCTGGGCCGCCTGGCTCGGCTGGGACCAGCACCGCGACGTACACCCCGACGGCTCGGAGACCGGCCCCTACCAGGCGTGGCAGGTGATCGGACTCGGACTGACCGTACTGGCCCTGGCCTACTGGGCGGCGTCCCGGGGCCACACGGCGGCGGCCATCCTCGGCACCACGGCCGGGCTGACCCTCGCCTCCTACTACGACTGGTCGGACGACGGGAGCGGACTCTTCATGATCGGAGTCTCCCTGATCACGCTCGCAAGCCTGGCCGCCACCGGCACCCTCGCGCTCGCGCTCGCCGCCGCGAAGCACAAGCCCACCCGAGCGAAAGACCGCCACCCCTGAAACACCGCCGGACGCATTCCCGCCAGGAACAACGCCAGAGGCCCCCAACCGAGATCGGTTGGGGGCCTCTGCACTGGTGGGCGCGGACGGTTTCGAACCGCCGACATCTGCTTTGTAAGCTCGCCCGGCACCGGACCGGAATCGACCGGGCACAGGATGCGACGACTCCGTGCAACCGCTCGGCACCGCCAGTGTTCGCCCGCGTTGATGTCAGCGGTGGATGTCAGAGACTGATCACCACCAGGACCACTTCTTCTTCCGAAGCTCCTGCTTCTTCGCCTTGGCTTCCGCCTCCTCGCGGTCTGCCACCCCACGGGCTGTCCACTTGCCCTGATGCTGGTAGCACTGGCCGCTGCCTACGGTGGCCGGCCTCACACACCGGCCACCGCCCTTCTTCGCAGCTCCGCACTTCGGCTGGGTCACTCCCCCGCACCTCCTTCTCACGCGGCCGCACGGACGCCGACAGCGTCCCGCCCGGCACACAGGCTGGGAAGGCGCACACGGGAGCACAGCGGGGCATACGGCTCCGGAGGCCCTGTGCGTCTCGCACGTTTCAGCAGGTCAGGGGCCAGGGAGGTATCCGGCTGTACTTGCTGGTCCACGTATAGGCCGTGGCCACTAAAGGGCTACGGCTGGGGGAAGCTCTGCTTGAGCCACTGCCGTACCGAATCCACAGTGGTCCGCCCGTGCTGCCGCAGCACGTCCACGATGTCCCGCCCGCAGACCAAGGCGATCGGGTGCCTGTCTTCGTGGACTTCCTCTTGCACCTGCTTGTTGATGAACGAGGTGGTGACGAGCACGCCGAAGTTTCGGTGCCGGAGTCTTGAGATCAATCTTGAGGCCTCCCGCACTCCTACTGAGCTGTCCGTCCCGTAGCACTTGGCCTCAAGCGCGAAATCGATCGCGATCCGGTTGGCGGTCGGCCCCAGCACGTAGATTCCGACTGCGTCCCGGCCGCCATCCCGGCTGGGTCGGGTGACATCGACCGCGCCTGTGCTCGGGGCGATGAGCCGCCAGATCGCCACGGCACAGGCCTCGAAATCGTGCTCACGGCCGCGGAAGTATTCTCGAATCTCTTGCAGCATGGCCCGGCCGACGGCATCAGTCGGCAACTGGTCCGCCTTCGAGCGGATGGATGTGGTCGCTGGTGCCAGAAGCGGCCGGTATACACGGCTTTCGACCCACATCCGCCAGACCTCAGGGCACCCGCCCTCGAGCGGATCGCCGCCTGCCAGCAGGTGCTGAATCCAGCCGCGCGAGATCCGGTCGACATCAAGGACAGTGAAGTGCGCACGGTAGTTCTGAAAGCGTCGGCCCGCGGTAGCCCGCCAGATCGCAGTGAGTTCGTCGTCGGACGTCATCGTTGGGCCGCCGGGGGCCAGCAGCCCCCGAAAAAGGACAGAGCGTCCCGACTTTGCAGCCTTCTCGAACAGAAAGAACGGAGCCACCTTTGCCCTGTCGGCGGGTGTTCCGTGAGAGGCAGCGAAAGCGTCACGCAGCAGGATGTTTCCCGCGCGTGGCGTCTCGTGGAGGCCCTGTCCCGGTTTCCGGTTGTCGCCGTAGTAGGTGAACGTGCCTGTCTCTACATCCAAGTGATCAGGCCAGTCCACCTCGCCGCCGCTGGTGTATAGGACAGCCAGCTTCACCGTGCTGAGGGCTGGCGAGCCGGCGTAGCGGAAGCCTCCCTGATTACCGATGCCCTTTATGAGCTTGGACATCGGGTCATCTCCGGTGTGGCCGCTAGCCCCGCCGGCATAGACCACGTCAACGAGGAGGTCGGCAGTCGGCAGAGCAGCGAACGCGATGTGAGGCGCCCGGACGTCAGGAAGAGACATGGTGCTAGACATACCAGCCGGCACCGACAGCAGGGCCTGGAGGTGGTCGTCGATCTACCAGCAAGCTTCCATAGAGGGCTGGTTGAGGGCGTGGCCGATTAGCGACGTGGATGACTGTGGACGGTCGGCGTGCACGTATGATCACGCCGGTTCAAGATCACGTCTCATGTTCGCACACAGTGCCTGTCGCTCTTCCTCGTCCGGAAGGAAATGCCCTCATGACGGATTCTCAGCCACCGCTTTTTCCTGGTGCCTTTGACGCGTCCGCGGACCAGCAGCTGGAGGCAGTCAGGGATGCCATCCTGGCCGATGACCATCACGGTGAGAAGTTCGGCCTCGCCCTACGCCGAACCTTCGACATGCTTCTCGACGGTCAGCACACGGGCCGCTTCCGGTGGGAAGAGCTGCACAAGACGGAGAAGACTCACGCCGGCACCCTCGTCGAGATCAACCTCCAGCGCGCCTTCGGATTCGCAGACGGCGACGAGATGGACTACTCGATCGCAGGAATCGACGTTGATTGCAAGTACTCCCAGGACCTAGGTAAGTGGATGATCCCCCCGGAGGCGATGGGTCACCTCTGCCTGGGAGTCTGGGCAAGCGACAGGGCTGGGCTCTGGTCGGCAGGACTCTTCAGAGTCACCGAGGGCCTTCTGACCAAGAAGGAGGGTAACCGTGACGGCAAGCGCAACCTCACTAAGGCCGCCCGAGAGACTGCCGTCAGCTGGCTCTTCAAGGACGCACCTCTTCAGGACAACATCCTGCTGCGTCTCCCGCAGGAAGACATCGACGCGATCTTCGCCTCCCGATACGGTACCCAGCGGCTGCATGAGCTGTTCCGCCGCACCCAGGGCCGCATAGTCTCCCGCAGCGTGGTGGCGACGGTGGCCCAGCAGGACGACTACATGAAGCGCATCCGCTACAACGGCGGATCCCGCTCGGCGCTGAAATCCGAGGGCATTGTCATCCTCGGACAGTACGGCAGCCACCAGGCTGTGGCAGCCGCTCTGGACCTCCCGGTCCCTGGTGCAGGTGAGTCCGTCAGCGTCCGTCTGACTCCATGGAGCGCAGAGCATGGCGATGCGCCGTGGGTAGAGCTCGATGAGGGCAAGTGGACGGTAGCCCGGGATGGCGACCTGGAAGTCGATGCCCCCATGCTGCCGGAACGGTGACAGTCAGGGCTTGGTCAGTTCAGCCGCAACTGACGTCTGGCTGCCCAGACCTCCGGGTGGGTAGCCAACGAACACGCTGACCTGTGCTTGAGGTGCCATCAGTTGCCCAAAATGGTCAGCACGAGCGCCCTTCCGTAGCCAAGGGGGACTCGCTGTCACGCGCGGCGCACGCTCTCCAAGTCTGGTGGTGCTGGTCTGGGTCAGGTTCCTGGACGTTCACCTGCGTTCATCGTTCCCGGTCTGCCGTCTTCGCATCGTCCCCCGGCCCTTCCTGGACGCCCCCGGACGGAAACGAATGAGACGGAAACCGAGACGGCCCAGCCGAAGCCGAGCCGTCCCTCATCGTGCAGCTGTCTGCTCCACTCTATGTGGAGCGGTCGCCAGCAGCCCTTGCGGATGTGCCCCGTTCTAGGAGAGCGGAGCGGTACCGAGCTGGGGATTGAGCTACTGCGCTGCTGGCTTGCCGACCACGAGGAAGAGGGTCAGGAACGCACAGGCATCCGCGCAGGCGCCAATGACCTTGGCCCACGTTGATGAGACGAGGATGATCACAACAATGATCGTGATCATTGCGAGTTCCTGACGCTGGTTTGACACGCATCGGCTGGTAAGGGGCAAACTCATGTCTGAGCCTCCGGGTTCGGTTGCCCACCTGCCGTTCGGCCTGCCAGCATGCGCGGTCAGGTGGGCTTCGTCATGACCGGATGGATGCTAGCCAGCTACGAGCGCTCTCCGAGTTCGGTGCGATTACTCTCGGATGTAAAGACAGTTGACACCACTTCGCTGAGTAATCGCGAACATGCGTCGAGAATCAAGTTTCAGCGGTCCATTGCGCCTATGGCGCGCAATGCAATGATGGCGGTGTACACGGGGTAGCTGGCCAATATGGCTCGTTTCTTTCCCTGTTGCAGTCTCTTCCTACCTTGGGTGATCGGTTGCTTTGAGGACGGATCCCAGCTGCCGAGCTGGCCGTCTGGCGCTAGCCCACCACTCGCCCCAACTCCCATCCCGTCTGCCGTCGACCCACACGCATGTGGAGCGGACGCGGTGCCGGGCGTCCAGGTGGAGCGCCCAACTGGACGAACGACCTGGACGCCCGGTGCCGTGTCTGCTCGGCTTGCCTGGGTCGACGGTGGACGGGATGGGAGTTCCCCGCCTCAGCCCCATTCGGCCGGCACTCGCCAGCGGCGCCCCCGCCATCCCGGAGTCGGAGCGCCCCCGCCGGAGGCATGTCGGTGAGGGGGGATCCTGCGGCCCGTGTGGGCTCGACTCATGCCTTCGGGCCTATCCCACCTTGCAGGGGCGGGCGTCGGCGGAGCGTGCGCGGAGCGGGCCGAAGGCAGGAGCGTCGCGCAGAGCGGTGCCGGGAAGCCCGCCCGGCGGAGCGGAGCGCAGCCGGGTGCTTGATGAGGTAGAGAAACCTGTAACAGCTCCGCGCGGCTCCTGCGGCTACGCCGGGAATGCCTCAGCGAGGGCGTGCAGGCATCGGTGACGGCATCGACTTCGGCTTCGGCGAAGAGTGTGGCCTTGTGGGGCTGGTTGGCGTAGGTAATGACCGTTGTGCCGGTTGCGCGAGCGGCCTGGACGTCGGTGAGCGGATCACCAATGAGGGTGCAGTCCGTTGTCCCACCCTCGGCCGCCCCGCCGCCCTCATGATCGGGAACGGGTTCGGCTGCATCAGGTGGGGCTGCCTGGCGGGCGTCCGACGACCCTCGATGACCCCCGCCTCTACTGGCTCGTCCGGCCGCGAGCTTGCCCCGAGTCGTCCAACAGCAGGCGGCTCGTGAAGCCACCTCGGCACAGGCGCTCGTACGCTTCGATCACGTCGTCCGGCACCTCCTGGCTGATCATGTAACCCTGCTCCGGATAGATCAGCAGCCGCTGCAAAGCGCCGACGAGCATGTCGATCACCAGCTTGGCGTCACCAATGGAGTCGACGTAGCCGTCCAGCGTCATAGGGCTCGAAGCGCTGACGATCTCGACTTCGGGCCACAGCTTCCGGGCCGTTGCGTATGCCCGCCGCTCCTCGTACGGCTTGCTGATCAGCAGGACTGAGGTCACTTCGACGCCGGCCTCGTGCAGCAGCTCGCGAGAGAAGGTGATGTTCTCGCCCGTGTTCCGGGCTCGCGGTTCAACCAGCACGGCACAATCCGGGACGCCGAGCTCCAACGCCCGCTCGCGGTAGTGAACGGCCTCACCGCGGGGCATCCGCTCGCGCGTCGTCGGGCTGGTGGCTCCGGTGAACACGAGCAGGGGGGCCATGCCGCGCTCGTAGAGTTCGACCGCCGTCTCGGCTACGCCCAGGTCGTGGCTGCCGAGCCCGATCGCGACCGAGCACGGCTTCGGAGCGTGGCCCATCTGGTGGTAGTTCCAGAGGAGCCGGGTGTCTGCCCAGTCCTGCGTCGAGATCACTCCTGGCCTTCCCTGTCCTTCGCCGAGTCCGGTACCTGGAAGTCGTATTCCCAGGCGAAGCGCGAAGCCGCGTGCACCCCGAGGGCGAACTCGACCACGGTGCCGTCGGCGGTGAAGGTCGTTCGGTGCAGCTCGACCACTGGTTCGCCCTGCGGAAGCTGCAAGAGCCTCACCTCGTCGGCCGTGGGTGTACGGGCGAAGATCCGCTCTTTCATGTGGTCGATCTCGTAGCCGGCGTCGTACAGGACGCGAAACCCACCGCCACGACCGGCCGGGCCAGGGGCCGGATCCACCAGCCGCGTTCCCTCGACGTGCTCGGGCCGGTAGTAGCTGGTGAGTGTGTGGGTCGGCTGGTCGCCCTCCTTCACCAGTCGCGCGCGTGCGTAGACCTGCGCGCCTGCCGGCAGCCCGTGTGCGGCGGCAGCTTCGGGGGGTGCCTCGATGAGACTTACCGACTGAGTCTGCTCGTTGCGGCGGTACGCGCGTCCTGACGCCACGCGGTCCGCGATGAACGCCACCTCGTCGCCGTCTCGCCACTTGGCCTTGTCGTAGCGGGCGATCCCGAGTCGCTTCAGCGGCACCTGCTGGCGCACGACAGTTCCGTGGCCGCGGGATGAGGTGACCAAGCCTTCCGCTTCCAGCGCCTTGTAGGCCTGGTGGACGGTTGTCTTCGAACCCTCGCCGGCGTCCACCAGATCCCTGATGTGCGGCAATTGCTGGCCTGGGGCGTAGTCGCCTCCTCGGATCTGCTCCGCCAGCTTGTCAGCCAGCTCTCTCCACTTCGGGGCCATCGCGTATCCCTTTCGTCGGCGTCAAGTCAAACACAGTCCCGGGACTGTTGACAGTCCTAGGACTGCGCTGCACTATCTACTCAAGCGCTCGCAGTCCTAGGACAGCGGGAGTTGGTAGTCCTCTTCGGGCTGCCCCCGACAACGCTGGAGGCATTGATGCCGTCGTTCAAGGTGGACACGTCGACCGCCGTGGTGTTCGTGGCCACGGCCCCGACCCCGAAGCTCGTAAGCAAGCAGACCGGTGAGCGCGCCATGGACCGGGAGACCGGTGCCGGGCTGTCCACGGTGGGGCTGCTGATCTCGGACGAGGGGGAGGGCAACCTCTACCAGGTGACCGTCCCGGAGACCGGTCTCCCCGAGGGCCTGATGCCGGGCATGCCGGTGTCGGTGATCGGGCTCAAGGCCCGGGACTGGGAGAACACGTTCAACGGCCAGACCCGGCACGGCATCTCGTTCCGCGCCGTCGCCCTCACCGCCGGGGCCTGACCATGGCCGATCTGACGGCCTTATGGGAGGTCGGCCTCCCGCTCGCTGGTGCCAGTGGAGGCCTCGGCTACGCCAAGGCCCGTGCACCGCGCGTGTACTGGTCCCTGGTGGGGCTGCCGGTGGCGCGCGTGCGGTTCGCGGTGTCGTACCGGGCCACGATGGACGTGTGCGGCCTGACGGTGCAGCCGTCGCGACTGCGGGCGTTCCTGGTGCGCAACCTCGCCCGTCGCAGCGACGTTCAGCCCGTCCCGCCGAAGGTCCGCCGCGTGCGGGGCTCCTCGACCGGCATGCAGGTCACCCTGCGGCTGCCGGCCGGTCTGGAGCCCGCCGACGTGATCGCGGCGTCCGAGCGGCTGAGGCACGCCTGGGGCGTCCACTCCGTCGCCGTGGTCGAAACCCGGCCCGGGTTCGTCGAGCTGCGGATGACCGGCTACGACGTGTTGCGCCGGGTGAAGATGCCGCGCCGCCGCCCCACCGGGCCGATGACCGTTCCGGTCGCGCTCCGCGAAGACGGCACCGCGTTCGTACGGGACTACCGGAAGGTGCCGCACGCGCTGACGCTCGGCGCCAACCAGTCGGGCAAGTCCATGTACCTGCGCAACCTGATCGTGGAACTCGCCCGGCTGCCGGTCGCGCTGGTCGGGATCGACTGCAAGCGTGGTGTCGAACATCGGCGGTACGCACCGCGGCTGTCGGCGCTCGCCATCACGCCGCATGAGGCGTCCGGGCTCCTGGACGCGCTCGTGGACGAGATGGAGTCCCGCTTCGACCTGCTGAGCGCGCACGGCGCCGCCGACCTTTGGGACCTGCCCGACGAGGTCCGGCCGGTGCCGATCGTCCTGCTGGTGGACGAGGTCGCGGAACTGTTCCTCGTGACGGGGAAGAAGGACGAGGAACGGCGGGACCGGATGGTCATGCAGCTGATCCGCCTGGGACAGCTGGCCCGCGCCGCCGCGATCTATCTGGAGATCTGCGGCCAGCGGTTCGGGTCCGACCTCGGCAAGGGCGCCACCTCGCTCCGCGCCCAGCTCACCGGGCGCGTCGTCCACCGCGTCAACGACAAGCAGACCGCCGACATGGGCTTGGGCGACATCGCCCCGGACGCGGTCGCGGCCGTGACGGCTATCCCGCCGGACAAGCCCGGTGTGGCTGTCGCCGGGGACTCCTCCGGGGGCTGGTCCCGGATCCGCACGCCCGAGTTGAGCGCCGACGAAGCCTCCGCGGTCTGCGTCCAGTACGCGCGCCTGACCCCGGCCCTCCCGGCCCTCGCCCCGTACCGGCCGGTGAACTCCACCGAGGCCGCGTCCGTCGGGCCCGTGCCGCTCGTGAAGCCGATCCCGGCGACGGACTAGTCCCCCCTCGGTCGGCGTGACCGTCTCACGCCAGATCCCTACCCCACCCATGCCCAAACTCGGGAGAACCGATGTTCTGCACGCTTTGCGGCGACGACAACGGAGAGAAGACCGGCTCCGATCACGAGATCGGTAACTGCCCCTGGCGGGATATCTCCAAGGAGGAGATCGCGTCGATCCTCGGCGTGTCCTGCCCCTCCGACCGGCCGATGATGTGACTGCTCGCCTACGCCCAGACGCCGTACTCGTCCAGGCCGTCATCGCCGGGGCCTTGTCTTTCGCACACCTGCACGACCTCGCCGCTGCGGCGGGGCAGGACGGTTGGAAGGCCTGGGCCTACCCCGTCAGCGTGGATCTGCTGCTCGTCGCGGCATGGCGTCGGATGCGAACGGACTCGGAGAACCGCGACGCCTGGTTGTGGTTTGCCATCGCCCTTGTTGCCTCGCTCGGCGCCAACGTCGCCACCGCCGGACTGCTCGATCTGCACGACGTCCCGGCCTGGCTGCGGATCCTCGTCGCCGGATGGCCCGCGCTTGCGTTCCTCGGCGGCACGCTCCTCGCCCACAGCCCGGCCTCGGCTCAAGCCCCGTCGCAGGACCTGGAACCGGTGGCTGTGGAGGAGCCCGAAGCTGTCGCCGATCTCACCGTGGAGCGCGCTCCCGACCCGGCGCCCGAACTGCCGCCGGCCGAACCCGAACCCCCGGCAGCCCCGCCCGCTCTCGATCCGCCGATCCACACCACCCCCGCTCCGCCCGTGCCGCCCGCGCTGCTCGATCACGCGCGGAAGATCGCGGACGCCCATCGCGCCCAGACCGGAACTGCGATGGACGCCGCGACCCTTCGGAGCCGCCTCGGAGTCACCGAGGCACTGGCGGACTCGATCACCCTCGCCCTCGCCTGACCTGAGAGGAGACGCAGGCTCCATGCGTCCGAACCGCTTCTACAACGTCATCCGCTTCGGCCCGGTGCGCGTCGGCAGCCACAACGACGGCCGGGGTCGCGTCAAGCACACCGCCGTCTGCACCGCCCCCGGCTGCGACTTCTCCGCCGACTACAACACCCGCGCCGCCGCCGAACTCGCCGCCCGTACCCACCGCTGCAACCCGCGCTGATCGCGAAGGAGACCACCTCGTGGACGTCCCCCTGTGGCTCGCCCTGATCGTCATCGGCGCGCTCGGAATCAAGCTCATCCGCCCGCCCTGGTGGCTCGTCGCCGTGATCCTCCTCGGCGGCTACCTCCTCGCCGGGAGCGTCCTGGCTCCGCTCTTCGACCCGCTCACCAAGTAAGGAGACCCCATCATGCTCCGACCGCGCATCCCGGTGAACCCGTCCCCGACCGGCCTCGTCATCCCGCACCCGTCCGGCATCGAGCCGCGTCACGAGTCCTCGCCGCCGGCCTCCGCCCACCACACCCCGACCACCCCGGCCGCCCCGGGACGTCTCCCGGTCCAGCTCACCCCCGGCAGCGCCGTCGCCCTCGCGGCGGCCGGTGGCGCCGTGGTTCTGGTCGTCGGTGCCGTCCTCGTCTCGATGCTGCTCGCGGTCGCCATCACCGGCGTCTCCCTCGCCGTCGTCGCCGTGGTCCTGCGCCTGCTCGTCAAGGACCTCCAGAGGGGGCTGTGACCAGCATGGACACCCACATCGTCGCTGCGGGCTTACCGGCCCTGGGCTGGGCACTCCACGGGGGCCTGCTCCTGCGCCGCCTGGCCACCGCCCGCCGCGACCCGCTGACCGGCCTGCACACCAGGGCCGGTTGGACCGCCCGCGCCGAACACCTGGTGGCCAAGCACCCGGGTGCCGTCGTGGTCCTGGTCGACCTGGACGACTTCAAGGCGATCAACGACACCCACGGCCACGCCGCCGGGGACATGGTGCTCGCCGCGACCGCCCGCCGCCTGAGCACCTGGTGCGGCCGGCACGGCATCGCCGCCCGCCTCGGCGGGGACGAGTTCGCCGCGATCGTCACGGACCCCGGCCGCACCCCGGGCCTGCCCGCCCTGCGGACCGCCCTGGACCAGCCCGTCACGCACCACGGACTCGCCCTGCCGGTCTCGGCCTCGGTCGGCCACTGCCACCGCGCAGACCTGCTGGTGCCCGCCCTCACCGACGCCCTGTCCGCCGCCGACTCCGCGATGTACGCGGCCAAGGGCCACGGCAGGCGCAACACACGCTGAGCGGCCCCCGGGGCGGCCTCGGTCGCCAAACTTCCGCCGCCCCGGGCGCCTGAACCCCTCCCAGATCCAACGGACCCGAAAGGGACAACTCATCATGCCCCAGAGCCCCTCGACCCCGCCCGTCTGCCGCGACTGCGACGGCTTCGCCACCGCCACGATCACCACCGGCTCCCGGACCCCCGACGGCACCCGGACGACCGTCCCCGTCAACTGCCCGGCCTGCCGGGGCCTCGGCCGCATCACCCGCCTGGCCCTCGCCCGGCTCGGCCGGTGACCGTCATGACGAAGCTGACCCCCACGAACGGCACCCCCGGCCTGCACGTCAGCAAGCCCTCCCCGTCCGAGCCCGCCACGGCCTCCGCCGTCTGCCACTGCGGCGCCTCCGCCACCGCCACGGGAGACGCACAGGTCGGCGCCCTGGTCGCCGGCTGGACCGCCAACCACGGCCCCGCACACGTCGCCGGAGGAACCGCATGAACACCGCGCTCCCCAACGGGCTTAAGGTCTTGGACCTGTTCTGCTGCCAGGGCGGAGCGGGCATGGGCTACCACCTCGCCGGCTTCGACGTCACCGGCATCGACCTCGCCCCGCAGCCCCGCTACCCGTTCTCCTTCGTCCAGACCGACGCCATCGGCTTCGTCCGCGAGCACGGCGCCGAGTTCGACTTCATCCACGCCTCCCCGCCCTGCCAGCGCTACACCCTTGCCCAGCGCATCCACCACCGCGACCACCCCGACCTGATCGGCCCGACCCGCGCAGCGCTGGAAGCGACCGGCCGCCCCTGGGTGATCGAGAACGTCGAAGACGCCGCCTCCGAGCTGCGGTCCCCGGTCACCCTGTGCGCCGCTGCCTTCGGCATGCGGACCTACCGCCACCGCCTCTTCGAGACCGGCGGCGGCTTCACCCTCACCCCGCCCCGCCACCGCCGGCACACCGCGCCCCTGACAAAGATGGGACGCCCCAGGGCCGAGGGCCACTTCGCCCACTACGTCGGCAACTTCTCCGGCGTCGAGGAAGCCCGCACCGACATGCACGTCCCCTGGATGAACCGCGACGGCATCCGCGAATGCATCCCCCCGGCCTACACCCAGCACATCGGTACCGCGCTGTTCGCTTCCTTGCTGGGGGTGGCTGCGTGACCGACACCGCCACCGCGGCGGGCCTGGACCCGGCCACCCTGAGCGATCTGCTCCGGGTGGCCGGGGCTCCCGGCTTCGAGCGCCTTCACGAACAGATCCGCCGTACCGGGGGATGCGCCGCCCCCATCCGCCTCTCCGGCGGCACCAAGCTGATGGACCCGGCCACCAAGACCGTCCTCCACGCCTACACGACCGACACCGAACCCGGCGGCGTCCTGCGCGTCGCCTGCGGCAACCGCCGCGCCTCCCGCTGCCCCGCCTGCGCCTGGACCTACGCGGGCGACACCTACCACCTGATCCGCGCCGGACTCATCGGCGACCGAGCCAAGGGCACCCCCGAGACGATCCGCGACCACCCCCGCGTCTTCGCCACCCTCACCGCCCCGTCCTTCGGCCCGGTCCACAATCGCCCCGGCACCCGGACCTGCCGCTGCGGGATCCGGCACCCGGAGGACGCCCCCGACCTGGGCACCCCGCTCGATCCCGAGACTTACGACTACGCGGGCGCGGTGCTGTGGAACAACCACGCCTCCGAACTGTGGCGCTACTTCACGATCTACCTTCGCCGCGAGATCGCCGCCCGCGCGGGCCTCACCCAGAAAGCCGCTCGCGAACAGTCCCGCGTCTCCTTCGGCAAGGTCGCCGAGTACCAGAAGCGTGGCGCCGTCCACTTCCACGCCGTCATCCGCTTCGACGGACCCGACGGCCCCGACTCGCCCCCTCCCGCCTGGGCCACCCTCGACCTGCTCACCGACTCCATCCGGGCCGCCGCCTCCCGCGTCCGCGTCACCGTGCCCGCCAGCCCTGACCACGGCATCGACAACGAGTTGGCTCTCCAGTGGGGCGAACAGATCGACGTGCAGCCCATCGGGGCCTTCGGGGACGGCGAAGAGCTGACGGAACAGGCGGTCGCCTCCTACGTCGCCAAGTACGCCACCAAGGCCGCCGAGACCACCGGCACCGTGGACCACCCCGTGGGCAACAAGGAAGCCCTCGTCCTCCTCTGCGTCCCGGACCACCCCCGCCGCCTGATGGAAGCCTGCATGGACCTCGACCGCGCCTACCCGGATCGCCGACTCTGCGCCTGGGCCCACATGCTCGGCTTCCGGGGCCACTTCTCCACCAAGTCCCGCCGCTACTCCACCACCCTCGGTGCCTTACGCCAAGTCCGCGCCGACTACCGCGCCGCCCAGCAACGTGCCTCCCTCGGCCTGCCGGACCCCGACGACCACCCGGAGGCCACCCTCCTCGTCGTCGCGCACTGGGCTTACGCCGGCCATGGCCACACCCCCGGCGAATCCTGGCTCGCCGCCAACATCCGCCGCGACATCCAGCACAACCGAGAGATCGCCCGCGAAGGGCTCTACGACCAGCTCGCCCTGGAAGGAGACGTGTCTTGACCACCTCGACCGCCGAACTGCTGACGGTGCCCGAGGTGATGGAGCGGCTCAAGCTCGGGCGCTCGACCGTCTACGACCTGATCCGGTCCCGGCGGCTCGTCTCCATCACCATCGGCCGGGCACGCCGGATCCCGGCTGACGCCGTCCGCGAGTTCATCGACCACGAGATCGAGGAGGCCGCCTGATGCCGCCGCAGCGCAAGCGCAACCCCAACGGCGCCGGGACCATCACCCAGCGCAAGGACGGCAGGTTCCAGGCGGCCGTCTACGTCCTCCAGCCCGACGGCACCCGCGCTCGGAAGTTCGCCTACGGCAAGACCTGGGCCGAGTGCGACGTGAAGCGCCGGGAGCTGCTCGCCAAGGTGGACCAGGGTGTGCCCGTCCCCACCCGGTCGGCCAAGCTCTCCGAGTGGCTGCCGTACTGGCTCGACAACATCGTGAAGCCCCACCGCAAGCGCACCACCTTCGCCAAGTACGAGACCCACGTGCGGCTCTACCTCGTCCCGCTGCTCGGCTCGAAGCGTCTGGAGTCGCTGGGCGTGGCCGATGTCCGGCGGTCCCTGGCACAGTTGCAGAAGAAGACCAGCGCGGCGACGGCCAAGGAGTCGCACCGGGTTCTGCGGACGGCCCTCACCGCGGCCTGCCGTGAGGAGCTGGTGAGCCGGAACGTGGCCACGCTGGTGGAGCCGCCCAAGGTCGACTCGCGGGAGATGGATCCCTGGAGCCTCCAGGAGACGCTGGACTTCCTGGCCGCTGCCCGGACGGACCCGCTGTACCCGGCCTTCGTCATCGCCATCGCGCTCGGCTTCCGGCGCGGGGAGATCGTCGGACTGCGGTGGGAGAACGTCGATCTCGACAAGCGTGAGATCCGGGTGCGGACTCAGCGGCAACGGGTCGGCGGAGAGGCGTATGAGGACGACCCCAAGGGCCGTCGGCGCCGGCAGACACTCCCCCTTCCTGGGATCTGCGTCGCTCCCCTGCGCTGGCAGCGGATGAAGCAGGCCGCGCAGCGCGAGAAGGCAGGCGACGCCTGGCAGGAGACCGGGTACGTCTTCACCACCCGGACCGGACGACCGATCGAGCCCAGGAACGTCTACCGGTCGTTCACGCGGGTGGCCAAAGACGCCGGCCTGAGGGTGATCAGGCTCCACGACGCGCGCCACGGCACCGCGACCCTGCTGACCGCCGCCGGGGTACCGCCTCGGGTCGTGATGGAGATCCTCGGTCACTCGCAGATCGCCGTGACGATGAACGTGTACACCCACGTCGTGCAGGACACGCAGCGCGAGGCCATCGGGCACATGGACCGGCTGCTCAGGCGGCGCCATGACCGTTCCTGACCGCTGGCGTTGATGTCAGATGTAGATGCAGAAGACCCCCTGCCATGATCGGCAGGGGGTCTTCTGGCTGGTGGGCGCGGACGGTTTCGAACCGCCGACATCTGCTTTGTAAGAGCAGCGCTCTACCCCTGAGCTACGCACCCGTGGACGAGTGGACAGCCTACATGGAGGGCGCACCCCCCACGCAAACCCGTTCCCGTGGGGGAGAATGGACCGGGGCACGGCGGACGCGGCACGGGAGAGGGATTGTGACGACGGCATCCCGGCGGTGGTTCGGCGGGCGGGACGAGAGTCGGCGGGCGGATGCGCAGGCGGCGAAGGATGCCGCCGCGGCCGCGTTCTACGAGCTGGACACCGCGCAGCGGGATTTGCGGATCTCCATGGAGACCATCGCCGCCGCGGACGGGTCGCCCGAGGCCCGGCGGGCCGCGGAGGGGTTCGTGGCGCTGGGGCAGCGCATCGACCAGGTGAGCCACGTGTACATCGAGGCGGTCGACGCGCACGACCTGGACCGGGTCGATCTGGAGGGCTCGGTCGCCTCGCAGGCACGGGAGCAGCTGACCCGGGCCCGTGAGGAGCTGGTGCGGGTCAAGGGGGAGCTGGAGCGGTTCGCCCAGGGGCTGCAGCCGCTGCTGGACAAGGCGGAGACGCAGCTGGCGAGGGTCGCGCCCGCCCGGGAGCGGGCGAAGGCCGCGCTGCTGGCGGCGAGTGACGCGCTCGACGCGACGCGGGCCAAGGGGATACGGGCCGACGAGCTGGCGGGCCGGCTGGCCGCGCTGGGGCCCGAGCTGACCAAGCTGAACCAGGGCGCGGCCCTCCACGGGGTCCAGGCGACCGTGCAGCGCGCCGACCGGATCCTGCGGGACGCCGAAGCGGTACGGGCCGAGGCGGCGCGGCTGCCGGAGCGGGCCGCGGAGGTCGACCGGCGGCTGGTGAGCCTGCGGACCCGGGCGCAGGCACTGCGCAACAGGGCGGACCGCGTGGATCCGGTGCTCAGCGAGCTGAGGCGCCGGTTCAGCGCGGCGTGCTGGCAGGACCTCCAGCACGTCCCCGACCAGGCGGTACGGGACGTCGCGCGGGCGGAGGACCGGCTCGGGGAGGCCGGCCGGGCGCGGGAGGAACAGCGCTGGGCCGACGTAGGGACGCTCCTGGAGGAGGTCCGGGCCTCGCTGGACGCGACCGACGAGGCGGTGTCGGCCGCGCAGGACCGGCTCACGCGGCTGGAGGCGGTGGCGCGGGATCCGAAGGCCGAGGTGGAGCGGACCCGGTTCGCGATCCGGGACGCGCAACGGCTGGCGATGACGGGCCGGAGCGTGCCCGATCCGCGGCACGCGCGCCCGCTGGACGAGTCGGTGGCACGGGTGGAGCGGGCCCTGGCGGGGCTGGAGGGGCGGCACCCGGACTACTGGGCGTTCCTGCTGGAGATGGAGGACGTACGGGGCTCCGTGACCCGGGTGGTCAACGGCATCCGGGCGGAGCGCGGCCAAAGCTGACACCCCGCGGCCGCCCCCGGCCGGCCACGGGTTGTCCGGGGGGCCTCGGCGGCGGATGCTGGAGGTGCGGGGGGTGGAGTAGAGGAGGGCGAGATGGCTGCCCACACGTCCCACCGGCCTCGTACGGCCCATGAGTCGCCGGCGCCCTATGAGTCGTACCGTCCCCATGCGGTCTACGGGTGTCACGAGGCTCACGAGAACTACGCGCCCTACGTGCCCCACGAGCCGTACGAGACCCACCAGCCACAGCACTCCCACCTGATGCACCGCCTCCTGCACCCCGTCAACGCCAAGCTCGACGATCACCTGCCCGCCGACCACAAGCTCAGCCAGATCTACCGGGTCGGCGCCGGTCTGACGGGACTGCTGCTCGTCGCCTTCGGGATCCTCGGACTCACCCACCACATCGGTTTCTTCGACACCGGCGGCGACACGGTGCTCGCGCTCAACACCAACGGCGCGCTGAGCATCCTGTCGATCTGCATCGGGGTGCTGCTCTTCGTCGGCATGGTGATCGGCGGGACCTTCGCCTCCACCCTGAACATCGGGCTCGGGCTGGCGTTCATCGCCAGCGGCTTCGTGAACCTCGCCCTGCTCGACACGGGGCTGAACTTCCTCGCCTTCCGGATTCCGAACGTGCTGTTCAGCTTCGTCGTCGGCGTGATGCTGATGTGGTTCGGGATGTACGGGCGGGTGGGCAGCGCCCTGCCGCACGACAACCCGTACTGGCGGGCCCGCCACCCCGACCAGGTGGCCCGGGAACACCGGACCGCGGCGGCGCCGCTTCACGGGGAGCGCGGCGCTGCGTAGCCTGTGCGCATGCCTCGTTACGAATTCCGCTGCCGGACCTGCGACGACACCTTTGAGGTCAGCCGGCCGATGGCCGAGTCCTCCGCTCCCGCCGACTGCCCGGCCGGCCACGCCGACACCGTCAAGCTGCTCTCCGCCGTCGCGGTCGGCGGGACGCGCGGCGCTGCCGCACCCGCCCCCGCGCCGGCGATGGGCGGTGGCGGCGGCTGCTGCGGTGGCGGGGGTTGCGGCTGATCCGGGGCGTCGGCGCCGATATAGCCGACATAGGCGTCGGCCAGACGGCCTAGCGCTTGCGCGACAGGGTCAGGCCGTCCGAGATCGCCAGCAGGACGGACTCCATCCGGGTGTCCGCCGCGACGTGTTCGTTGAACGCGCGGACGCTCGCCCCCCTGCCGGTCGGCGACGTGTCCAGGACCGTCCCGTGGAAGAGCGTGTTGTCCGTGACGATCAGCCCGCCCGGGCGCAGCCGCGGCACGAGCTCCTCCCAGTAGAGGATCTGGTTCTGCTTGTCCGCGTCCACGTACGCCATGTCGATGTGCGGCTCCTCGGGCATCGCGCGCAGCGTGTCCAGGGCCGGGGCGATGCGCAGGTCGATGCGGTCGGCGACGCCTGCCGCCTCCCAGGCCTCGCGGCCGTACGCCGTCCACTCCTGCGACACGTCGCAGGCGATCAGGCGGCCGTCGGCCGGGAGGGCCTGGGCCATGGACAGGGCGGAGAAGCCGGTGAAGGTGCCGACCTCCACGACGTGGCGGGCGCCGGTGAGCCTGACCAGGAAGGCCAGCAGCGGTCCCTGTTCCTCCGCCGACTGCATGCCGGCCGAGTCCGGGAACTTCTCCCAGGTGGTCGCGACCAGCCCCCGCTGGACCGCGTCCAGCGGGGGGTTGTGCGCGAGGACGTACGCGTAGAGCTCGTCGGTGATCTTGGTGCTGTTGCCCTTGGTCATGCGGTCAGTGTCGCAACCGCCCGGCCGAATGCGCGGACGATCTCCTCACCGGCGAGTACCCCCGCCGTGCTCAGGGCCGTCACCGAGGGCGCCGTCCACCCGGCGTCGGCGAGTTCGCCGTGCCCGGGCCGCCAGGCCCGGTCCGCGGCGAGCAGCAGGTCGGCGTCGAGCAGGGAGTCGCCGGCGGCGAGCGTGGTCTCCGCGCCGGTGCGCCGCGCCACCTCCGCCATGGCCGCGCTCTTGGTCAGCGGACGCGGGACGGCGTAGATCTTGCGGCCCTGGAGGGAGACCGTCCAGCCGCGCGCGCCCGCCCACTCCTCCAGCGCCTTGAGCCATTCGTCGGGGACCAGCGCGCGCTCGACGACCAGGTACGCGAAGAGGTCCTCCGCCACCCGCGCCTTGCGCAGCCACGCCGGGTCGGACACGGCCAGCAGGTGGGCGTGCACCTCCTCCAGGGGGGCGCACTCCCGCGCGAGCCGCGTCGCGACCGCGCGCCGCCAGTCCCGGTCCGGCACCCCGTCCACCAGCAGCTGGCCGCCGTTGGCGCAGATCGCGTACGGAGCCGGACGGCCGGGGAAGCGGATGCGCTGGTACTGCTTGCGGGTGCGGGTGGTGGTGGGCACGAAGACCGCCGCCGGGTCGGCGGTGAGCTGCGCCAGCAGGCCGGCCGCCGTCTCCGTCATGTAGGACAGCGGCTTGCTCTCGTGCACCTCGACGCACAGCAGCCGCGGGGCCTGCGGGTCGGGCATGGTCAGGCCGAGGGCGGCCGCCGAGTAGATGAGCGTGCGGTCGAGGTCACTGGCTACGAGGACGGTCACGGGGCGGCCACTGCCTTTCCGTCGGCGCCGGTGGCGCCGCGCGTGTATCGGGGGTGGATGAGTCCCACGCACGTGTAGGGCAGCCCGTCGACCTCCTCGACCGGCACCCCCCGCTGCGCGGCGAGCAGGCGTACGTGGTCCAGGTCGGCCCCGGCCCCGCGCCGGGCCAGGATCTTCCACGGCACGCGGCGCAGCAGCACCCGTGTCGTCTCGCCGACGCCGGGCTTGACCAGGTTCACGTCGTGGATGCCGTACTCCTCGCTGATCCGTTCCACCGCCGCCCAGCCCACCCAGGTGGGGGTCCGGTCGGCGGCGAGGAGCTCCTTGACCTCCTCGTCCACGGCCTCGGCCACGGCGTCGAAGTGCGCGGCGACGGTGTCGACGAAGCCGGTGGAGACGTCGGCGCCGGCGAGCTCCCGGTAGAACTTCGCGCCGTGGAAGTCGTCGGGGCCGACCAGGTCGGCCCTGAGCACCGTACGCGAGACCAGTCCGGAGACGGTGGAGTTCAGGCAGGCGGAGGGGATCAGGAAGTCCTCGCGGGTGCCGTACGTCTCCACGCAGGAGCCGGGGTCGGCGAGGACGACGATCTCGGGGTTGAAGCCCTCGAAGGAGGCGAGGGCCTCGCGCAGCTCGCGCGTGATGGCGCCCTTGCCCGTCCAGCCGTCGACGAAGACCACGTCGGCCGGGTCGTGGTGGGCGGCCAGCCAGCGCAGGGCGTTGGCGTCGATGCCCCGGCCGCGCACGATCGAGACGGCGTAGTGCGGCAGGTCGAGGCCGTGCCGGGCCTGCGCCCAGCGGCGCATCAGCACCCCGACGGGCGTGCCGGCGCGGGCCAGGGAGACCAGTACGGGGGACGGGGAGCGCTCGGCGAGCACCGTCTCGGTGACGGTGCCGACCGCGCGCGCGATCCGGGCGGCGGAGGCGTCGAGGGCGCTGCGGTACAGCTCCTGGTAGGCCTCGGAGGGCTGGTACTCCACCGGCAGGGACTCGGCGTAGTGGGCGCCGCCGGCCTGGATGGCCTCCTCGCGCTCCTCGGTCGGAGCCTCCAGCTCGCAGCCGGAGAGGTCCTGGAGCAGCCAGCCGACGTCCTCGGGGGCGTACGAGGAGAAGGCCGGCCCGCGCAGCGGATCGGCCAGGGCGGGCTCGGACATGATCGGCTCCTGCCGGTCGGGGGCGGGAACGGGGCCAGGGGCGGGGGCGTGGGCGGGGGCGTGGGCGGGGGGCGCGTACGCCGGTACGACGGCCAGCAGGACCCGCCCGGTGTGCGGGGCGAGGGCCGCGAGGAGGCCGCTGCCCAGCTCGGGGGTGTCCCCGGCGGAGTCCACGACGGCGACGACGGCGTCGAAGCCCGCTCCCTTGACGTTGTAGGCGTACCGGTCGCCGGGGCCGTCGGCCGGGGCGTCGTGCGCGGGGAAGACGAGCCGGGTGCGGATGGCGTAGCCGGGGTCGTCGACGGCGAGCACGGGCGAGCGCGTCGTGGTCGAGAACCGCACCTCGGCGGCGGTCCCGGACTCCTCCAGGGCCAGCGCGAGCCGCAGCGGCGCGTACATCAGCTCCTCGTTGCCGAGTACGAGGACCCGCCCGGGGTCCTCGCCCAGCGCGTCCGCGAGCTGCCGGGCCAGGTGCGGCACCGCCGCCTCCAGCGCGCCGCGGTGGGCGGGGGTGAAGCCGTGGCGGCCGCCGTCGGGGACGCCGGCCGGCCAGTCGAGCGCGAGGCGGGTGACCGGAGCCGCGGGGGCGCGCCGGCCTTCCGTGCCCCGGCCCGCGCGTCCCGTGCCCTGCCGGCGCCGGACCCCTCCGCACATCCGGAAGGACGCCGCCTCCTGCTGCTCCACGAGGGCCCGCCCCTTGGCCAGGACCCCCTCCGGGAGGTCGACCGTGCCGGAGGCGAGGGCGATCAGGTCCACCCGGGCGCCCAGGCCCGCGGCGAAGGCGGTCAGCCGGTCGCGGTCGGCCGCCGAGCGCATGTCGACGAGGGCGACGACCACGTAGTGGCCGCGCGGATGGCGGGCGTGCAGGTCGTGGATGGTGTTCAGGACCGTGTTGCCGGTGGAGAACTCGTCGTCGACGAGGACCAGCGGCCCGCTGCCCGCCAGCAGCCGCGGGTCCTCGGGCAGCAGCAGGTGGGAGGTGGCGTGCGAGTGCGCCTCCTCGAAGCCGCCCGCGGGCTCCACGCCCGGCACGGGCCGGCGGGTGGAGTGCAGGTAGGGGGCCGTGCCCAGGCCGTCGGCGACGCAGTGGCCGAGTCCGGTCGCGGTCTCGGCGTACCCGAGGACCACCGCGGAGGCGGCCGCCTCCTCGCCGAGCAGGGCCCGTACCCGCAGCCCGAGGCCGTGGCCGGCGGCGTGGACGACCGCCGGGGACTGGGGGACGTGCTTGCCGAGCACCTGGGAGACCAGCAGGTGGGCCCGCTTGGGGTTGTGCCGCAGGGCGAGCCCGAGCAGGGAGTCCAGCGGTGGCGCGGCCGGGTCGCCGCCGTCCCGCAGGCGCACGCCCAGCCGGTCCGCGACCCAGCTTCCCGACCAGACCTCGTCGATCATCTTCCCCTTCTCCACGAGCCGGCTTCCCTCGGACCGCTCCACGGACCGGCTTTCCACGGACCGGCTTTCCACGGCCCCCTCCACGGGCTGCTCCGCGGGCCCCTCCACCGGCCCGCTCACACCTGGAGCCCGGCCGTGAGCAGGTCGACGAAGCCGACCTCTTCCTTCGCCACACCGAAGACCTCGGCGCGCAGCATGGTGCGCTCCGCCCAGGCCCGGTGGGGCTTCACCTCGTTCATCTTGTTCGTGTAGACGGAGCGCATGACCCCGCCGCCGCCGCGCTCGGGGCGCAGGATGTCCTGGGCGTCGCTGAACTCCTCGTGGGAGACCACCGACAGCGCGTGCACGGGCGTGACGTGCGCGGGGTGGATGCAGGTCTTGCCGAGCAGCCCGTTGGCCCGGTCGAGTTCGATCTCGCGGAGCAGCCCGTCGAGGTCGTGTTCGATCAGGGCCGTGCGCAGTTCCTCCACACCCTCCTCCAGGAAGGGGCTGCGGCGCAGCTGGGGCTTGAAGAGGCGCTGCTGGCTGCGGAAGTACTCCCAGACCGGGCCGGTCACGGTGAAGCCGGTGCCGTCGGCGCGGCTGAGGACGTTGACCACGTCGGCGATCACGCCCGCCACGATCTGGACGTCGTAGGCGGTCATGTCGGGGGTGCGGCGCAGTCCGTACACGGAGCAGAAGTCGGTGACGCCGAGCCGCAGGGCCAGGACGCGGTCGCGGTAGCGGTTGACCGTGCGCGAGATGCCGGCGAGGGCCTCGACCCGGGTCTCCAGGTGGAGGAGGTCGGGGGTCTCCAGGACGGGCATGGCGTACAGCCGGGGCAGACCGGAGGCGGATTCGGCGTCGGCGACGGCGTCGAGGAAGGCCGTTCCGCGGCTTTCGGTGAATTTGGGCAGTACGAATCCGGCCAGGTGGCGCACGGGGCCGCCGAGGCGGCGCACGAGGTCGGGTATCTGCTCGGGGGTGCGGACCCGGATGAAGAGGAGCGGGAGTCCCGCGGTGCCGGCCGGGTCGGTGTCGAGGTCCGCGAACTGCCGGACGAGGTTCTCCTCGCCGCCGAGGACGTCGGAGTCGCTGATGGAATCCTCCAGGCAGAGGACCATGGAGACGACTCCGCGGCCGGCCTGCTTGCGGATGTCGGCGGCCAGGTGCGGCCGGGTCGCGGGGCTGTAGAGGGTCGCACCGAGAGCGGCTGCCAGCGTGTGGGCGGGCGAGGAGATCGAGAACTCGGCCGGCTCCTGGTGGAAGAGGTCCTTGCGGACGGTGGGCGATATGTGCCCGAAGTGACGCATGTACTTCCCCCGTACTGCCTCGGCGGCCCAACTGGCGTGGCCGGTAATAGTACGTACGAACACGAGTCAAGAGTTCCTCAAGCGCATGAAGTTCCGGTAACCCTCTTGCACCATGCCCAGCTCTCGCGATCCGGACAAGGCCCTACGGGGGGCCGCATTGTCCCGGTCCCGTCCGGGAGGGCAGGATGACGGGCATGACGCACGCGATGCAGAAGGGCTCGAACATTCCGGTGACCGCCGTGGCGGTCCGGGCGGTGCTGCGCTGGACCACCGGGACCGAGGTGCCGGACGTGGACGCTTCCGCGCTGCTCGTGGGAGCGGACGGGCGCGTGCGCTCGGACGAGGACTTCGTGTTCTACAACCAGCCCCGGCACCCTTCGGGGGCGGTCTGGCGGCTGGGCAAGAAGCAGCTGGGCAACGGGGTGACGGACGCGGTCCAGGCGGACCTGCGCGCGGTCACCCCCGTGGTGGACCGGATCCTGGTGGTGGCCTCCGCCGAGGACGTCCCCTTCCGGCGGGTCCGGGACCTGCGGATCCTCCTCTACGACGCCACCCCCGGCGGCGGCCCCGAGCCGCTGGCCTACTTCGACGTCCGGCCCGAGACCGGCTCCGAGACGGCGCTGATCTGCGGGGAGCTCTACCGCCGGGGCGAGGGGTGGAAGTTCCGCGCCCTGGGCGAGGGCTACTCCGACGGACTCGTGGGGCTGGCGACCGACCACGGGATCTCCGTCGACGAGAACGCCCCCGAGCCCGGCGCCGGCCGGGCGGCGGAGCCCGCCGGGGCCGCCGGTGCGCCGGGAGGCGGCTCCGGCGACGACCGGACCGCCGCCATGCGGCCGCCGGTCCCCGTACCGCCCGCCCCGCCCACGCAGGCCCCACCGGCAGTCCAGCCCGCCTACGGGTACCCGCAGCCGGTGTCCCCGGCCCCCGCGCCCGCCCCGGTGCCGGCTCCGGGCGGGGACCCGTCCTTCCGGCTGCCGGTGCAGGGCCCGCAGTTCATCCGCCGCTGAGCGGCACACCGCGCGGGGGCGGGGCCGGTCAGGCCTTGGTGCTCTTGTAGCCCCGCCCCCACTGCAGGCCCCACCCGTACAGCCGGTCCAGCTCGGCCTGGAACCCGTAGACGAACTTGACCTCGCGGCGGACGATCAGCTCGCCCTTGACGTTCGCCAGGGAGACCACCGCGCAGGAGCGGGCCTGCGGGTGCCGCTCGTCCAGCGGGATCTCTATCCGCGGCCCGGCGGTCGGGTAGAGGGTGACCAGGGCGTGGGTCCGGTCGAAGGCCGGCGTCTGGTCGTAGATGTAGACGAAGACGAGCAGCCGTTTGATCTCCTCGGCGTGGTCGAGGTTGACGTACAGCGTCTCCCCGGAGCCCGAGCCGAAGCGGTCGTCGCCGCTGAGTTTGACGAACGGCGGGTCGTTGAGGTCGCCCAGCAGGTTGCCCAGGGGCTGCACCGCGCCCCTGGTGCCGTCGGTCAGCTCGTAGAGGCAGCCCATGTCCAGGTCGACGTTGACCATGCCCTGGGTGTGCGCCTGCACCATGTCGGGCTTGAACAGCTTGAACGGGTGCCGCAGCAGCTGCCCGCTCTGCCCGGAGCGGCCTCCGATGTCGGAGGTGCGCATCCGCCAGGAGAGGTTCACGCGGAGGTTGCCGTGGACCGCCTGCTGTTTGGTGAGCGACACCGTCGGATGCCGCCTGGTCAGCTCGATCGCGTTCGACGACGCCTGGCCCGAGTCGAACCCCATGGCGCGCGCGCCCCTGATCCCGTCGAAGAACCCCATGTCCCAACCCCCCAGGTCGGTCCGTGCGTGCGCCGGATGCCGTGGATGTGCGGCGGGGCGGCCACGCGGTCCGATGGATCCGCGCGGCCGCCCCGTCGAAACCGAAACGGTTCTGTGGAAAGCGTTCCGCAATCAGGGCCGGGTCACACCCCGGCCCCGACCTCCGCGGGCTCGCCGTCGCCACCCTCGGCGGCCAGGCGGTTGTTGCGGCGCACCGAGGACCAGAAGGACCAGGCGATGAGCACGACGCCGACGAGACCGGTGATGATCTCGTTGATCTCGTACTGGATGGTGACGAGGAGGATCACGGCGAGGGCGCCGATCGCGTAGTGCGCGCCGTGCTCCAGGTAGACGTAGTCGTCGAGGGTGCCCTGGCGGACCAGGTAGACCGTCAGCGAGCGGACGTACATGGCACCGATGCCGAGGCCGAGGGCCATGAGCACGATGTCGTTGGTGATGGCGAAGGCGCCGATGACCCCGTCGAAGGAGAAGGAGGCGTCGAGGACTTCGAGGTAGAGGAACATGAAGAACGCGGCCTTGCCGGCCATGACCACGGCCGAGACGGGCTTGCCGCTCTTCTTGGCCTCTTCCTCGGCCTCGTGTTCGGCTTCCTCCTCTTCCTCCAGCTTGTTCTCGAAGTAGCCGGAGAGGCCGCCGACGATCATGTAGGTGATCAGGCCGAGGACGCCGGAGACCAGGACGGTCTGCGCCTTGTCCACATGGGCGCCGCCGTGCTGGTGGGCATGGGTGGCGAAGGTCATCGAGGTGATGACCAGGATGATCAGCGCGATGCACGCGGACAGCATGTCGATCTTGCCGAGCTTGGCGAGCGGACGCTCCAGCCAGGCGAGCCACTTGATGTCGCGGTCCTCGAAGATGAAGTCGAGGAAGATCATCAGGAGGAACATGCCGCCGAAGGCCGCGATGGACGGGTGAGCGTCCGTGACCAGCTGCTGGTACATGTCCTTGTCGTTCATCGCGAGATCGACGGCCTCGATGGGCCCGATCTTCGCACTGATCGCCACGATGACCACGGGGAAGACCAGCCGCATGCCGAACACGGCGATGAGGACACCGACCGTGAGGAAGATCTTCTGCCAGAAGGCATTCATCTTCTTCAGGATTCCGGCGTTGACCACCGCATTGTCGAAGGAGAGCGAGATCTCCAGGATCGACAGGATCGCCACGATCCCAAAAGCGGGCCATCCCCCGTAGAACACCGCAGCGGCCAGACCGAGCGCAGTGACTGCGAACGACCAGCCGAAGGTTTTGAGAACCACTGGCACCCCATCGTCTTGTACGGCTTTACGAAACGTTGACCCCGAAGTCTAGAGCGATGCCCCGCAGGCCCGACGCGTACCCCTGGCCTACCGCACGGAACTTCCATTCCCCGCCGTACCGATAGACCTCGCCGAAGATCATCGCCGTTTCGCTGGAGGCGTCCTCGGTCAGGTCGTAGCGGGCGAGTTCCTGGTCGTCCGCCATGTTCACCACACGGATGAAGGCGTTGCTCACCTGGCCGAAACTCTGCCGGCGGGTGTCCGCCTCGTGGATCGAGACCGGAAAGACGATCTTGTCGACCTGGGCCGGGACCTTGGTGAGGTCGATGATGATCGACTCGTCGTCGCCTTCACCCTCGCCGGTGAGGTTGTCCCCGGTGTGTTCGACGGAGCCCTCGGGGCTCTTGAGGTTGTTGTAGAAGACGAAGTACTCGTCCCCGAGCACCCGGCCGCTGTTGCACAGCAGCGCGCTGGCGTCGAGGTCGAAGTCCGCCCCCGTGGTCGAGCGCGCGTCCCATCCGAGACCGACCAGGACCCGGGTGAGGTTGGGTGCGGCCTTGGACAGGGAGACGTTGCCCCCCTTGGCGAGTGTGACGCCCATGATGTGGTCCTCCCCGGACGACGTGGTGGTGTGGCACGGCCACCTGCACATGGTGGCAAAGCCGGACCGGCGCCGTACACACGGGTGCACGGCGCCGGACGGAAGAACTTCTTCGGGCTGGGGCCCGGGATCGGGATCAGACGTTGACGCCGAAGTCCTGCGCGATGCCGCGCAGGCCCGAGGCGTAGCCCTGGCCGATGGCACGGAACTTCCACTCCGCGCCGTTGCGGTACAGCTCGCCGAAGACCATGGCGGTCTCGGTCGAGGCGTCCTCGGAGAGGTCGTAGCGGGCCAGCTCGCTGTTGTCGGCCTGGTTCACGACGCGGATGTAGGCGTTGCGCACCTGGCCGAAGCTCTGCTGACGGCTCTCGGCCTCGTAGATCGAGACGGGGAAGACGATCTTGGCGACATCGGCCGGGACGCCGGCGAGGTTGACCTTGATGGCCTCGTCGTCGCCCTCGCCCTCACCGGTGGTGTTGTCACCGGTGTGCTCCACCGAGCCGTCCGGGCTCTTCAAGTTGTTGAAGAACACGAAGTTCGAGTCGTTGGCGACCTTGCCCTGGTCGTTGGTCAGGATCGCGCTGGCGTCGAGGTCGAAGTCGACACCGGTGGTGGTGCGAGCGTCCCAGCCCAGACCGACGATGACCGCCGTCAGGTTAGGCGCGGCCTTGGTCAGCGAGACGTTGCCGCCCTTGCTGAGGCTGACTCCCACGGGTCCTCCATTGGTATGTGTGTGGGGCGGGAGCCCCGTCGTGCGGTTGCTACGTGGATCAACGCTTCGATCCTAGTGACGGGTTCCCGCCCACAGGCTGTTTTCCCGCGACGGGCCCGCCGCGGAACCTCAGAGGCTGTCGAGGGCCTTGATGTACTCGTTCAGGTCACGCGCGTCGGGCAGCCCGTTGACGACGCTCCAGCGCACGACGCCGTCCTTGTCGATGACGAAGGTGCCGCGGACCGCGCAGCCCTTGTCCTCGTCGAAGACGCCGTAGGCGCGGGAGGTCTCGCCGTGCGGCCAGAAGTCGGACAGCAGCGGGTAGTCCAGGCCCTCCTGCTCCGCGAAGACCCGCAGGGTCGGCACGGAGTCGTTGGACACGGCCAGGAGCTGCACGTCGTCGTTCTGGAAGCGGGGCAGCTGGTCGCGCAGCTCGCACAGCTCACCGGTGCACACGCCGGTGAAGGCGAACGGGTAGAAGAGCAGCACCACGGCCTTCTCCCCCCGGAAGTCGGAGAGCCGCACGGTGGCGCCGTGGTTGTCCTTGAGCTCGAAGTCCGGGGCCTTGTTTCCGACCTCGATCGCCATCTTTCGCATCCCTTCGTTCCTGCGTTCCCACAGGGGGCTGTTCGGGTGAGACCCAGCCTAGGCGGGCACCGGTGCGCGGAACGCGCACACCCCGCCGACCGCGGGTGGTCCGGGTCGACGGGGTGTGCGTCCGCTGGGGTGCGGAGTACGGCTCAGCGCTTGGCCTTGGCGGCCTTCGGCGTCACCAGCTTGGTGGAGGTCCACTCCTTGCCGACGGGCAGGCCCTTGGCAAGCGAGAGGCCGGCCGTCTCGGCGGCCTCGCTGATGTCGCTGGCCTCGACGTAGCCGTCACGGCCCGTCTTGGGGGTCAGCAGCAGGATCAGTGCGCCGTCCTCGACCAGCTCGGTCGCATCGACCAGGGCGTCCGTCAGATCGCCGTCCTCGTCGCGGAACCACAACAGCACCGCGTCGGCGACGTCGTCGTAGTCCTCGTCGGCGAGCTCGCTGACGAGCTTCTCGACGCCGTCACGGAATTCCTGATCGACGTCGTCGTCGTAGCCGATCTCCTGGACCACCTGTTCGGACTGGAAACCCAGCCGGGCGGCCAGGCTCTCCGCGTGGTCCGCGGTCGCGCTCACGGGGTGCCTCCTGCTCATGTTCGGTGAATGTCTTTCGGCGGCGCGCGTACGCGCAGCATTGGGCGTAGTCCACACGGGAGCGGCGGATCGCGCAAGTACCCGGCCGCCGAGACCGTCGAAACGGTGACGATTGCGGCCGTCTCGCCGCAACTTTCAGGGTTCCCCGGTGTACCACTGGTGATTCATCCCACACCATTCCAGCTCATTCGGCATCGCATGAGGACTTTCCCACCTGTTTGAGGGACGAACGGCCTTGCGAACCCGCTGATCGTCTTGGGCGTAAGGTTGCGATTTGGCCCGACCCCCGGCCCGGCCGGGCGGACGCTCCTCCCCCGCTCCAGGTGTTACCCAGTGGTAGAGGTGAAGATTTCGGCCGGGCGTAAGACCATGGGAGGCGGCGACCCAAGGCACGACTCCCCCGACAGCGAAGGAACAGCGTGGCTTCCGCATCCGATCGCAATCCGATCATCATTGGCGGCCTGCCGAGCCAGGTCCCGGACTTCGATCCGGAGGAGACGCAGGAGTGGCTCGACTCCCTCGACGCCGCCATCGACGAGCGGGGCCGGGAACGGGCCCGCTACCTGATGCTGAGGCTGATCGAGCGGGCCCGCGAGAAGCGCGTGGCCGTGCCCGAGATGCGCAGCTCGGACTACGTCAACACGATCGCCACCAAGGACGAGCCCTTCTTCCCCGGCAACGAGGAGATCGAGCGCAAGGTCCTCAACGCCACCCGCTGGAACGCCGCCGTCATGGTCTCGCGCGCCCAGCGTCCCGGCATCGGTGTCGGCGGCCACATCGCGACCTTCGCCTCCTCCGCCTCCCTCTACGACGTGGGCTTCAACCACTTCTTCCGCGGCAAGGACGAGGGCGACGGCGGCGACCAGATCTTCTTCCAGGGCCACGCCTCGCCCGGCATCTACGCCCGCGCCTACCTCCTGGACCGGCTCTCCGAGCAGCAGCTCGACGCGTTCCGGCAGGAGAAGTCGAAGGCCCCGTACGGGCTGTCCAGCTACCCCCACCCGCGGCTGATGCCGGACTTCTGGGAGTTCCCGACCGTCTCGATGGGCCTCGGCCCCCTCGGCGCGATCTACCAGGCGCGGATGAACCGGTACATGGAGGCGCGCGGGATCGCCGACACCTCCAAGTCACACGTCTGGGCGTACCTCGGCGACGGCGAGATGGACGAGCCGGAGTCGCTGGGCCAGCTGTCCATCGCCGCGCGCGAGGGCCTGGACAACCTGACCTTCGTGGTGAACTGCAACCTCCAGCGCCTCGACGGCCCGGTGCGCGGCAACGGAAAGATCATCCAGGAGCTGGAGTCGCAGTTCCGCGGGGCCGGCTGGAACGTCATCAAGCTGATCTGGGACCGCTCCTGGGACCCGCTGCTGGCCCAGGACCGCGACGGCATCCTGGTCAACAAGATGAACTCCACCCCGGACGGACAGTTCCAGACGTACGCCACCGAGTCCGGCTCCTACGTCCGCGAGCACTTCTTCGGCGGCGACCAGCGGCTGCGCGCGATGGTCGAGAACATGACGGACCAGCAGATCCAGCACCTGGGCCGCGGCGGTCACGACCACAAGAAGGTCTACGCGGCCTACGCGGCGGCCAAGGCCCACAAGGGCCAGCCGACGGTGATCCTGGCGCAGACGGTCAAGGGCTGGACGCTGGGCCCGAACTTCGAGGGTCGCAACGCCACGCACCAGATGAAGAAGCTGACGGTCGACGACCTCAAGCGCTTCCGCGACCGCCTGCACATCCCGGTCACCGATGCGCAGCTGGAGGGCGGCGCCCCGCCGTACTACCACCCGGGCCGCAACTCGCCCGAGATCCAGTACATGCACGACCGCCGCAGCGCGCTGGGCGGCTACGTGCCCACCCGCGTGGTGCGCGCCAAGCCGCTGCAGCTGCCGGACGACAAGACGTACGCGGCCGCCCGGAAGGGCTCGGGCCACCAGTCGATCGCCACCACCATGGCGTTCGTCCGCATCCTGAAGGACCTGATGCGGGACAAGGAGATCGGCAAGCGCTTCGTGCTGATCGCCCCCGACGAGTACCGCACCTTCGGCATGGACGCGTTCTTCCCGAGCGCCAAGATCTACAACCCGCTGGGCCAGCAGTACGAGGCGGTCGACCGCGACCTGCTGCTCGCGTACAAGGAGTCCCCGACCGGCCAGATGCTGCACGACGGCATCTCGGAGGCGGGCTGCACGGCCTCGCTGATCGCCGCGGGTTCGGCGTACGCGACGCACGGCGAGCCGCTGATCCCGGTCTACGTCTTCTACTCGATGTTCGGTTTCCAGCGCACGGGTGACCAGTTCTGGCAGATGGCCGACCAGCTGGCGCGCGGTTTCGTCCTCGGCGCGACCGCCGGCCGGACCACCCTCACGGGTGAGGGCCTCCAGCACGCCGACGGTCACTCCCAGCTGCTGGCGTCGACCAACCCGGGCTGCGTGGCGTACGACCCGGCCTACGGCTACGAGATCGCGCACATCGTCAAGGACGGTCTGCGACGGATGTACGGCCCCGACGCCGAGGACGTCTTCTACTACCTGACGGTCTACAACGAGCCGATCCAGCACCCGGCCGAACCGGCCGACGTGGACGTGGACGGCATCCTCAAGGGCATCCACCGGGTCTCGACGGGCACGGCCGGCACGATCGGGGCCCAGATCCTGGCCTCGGGCGTGGCGGTGCCGTGGGCGCTGGAGGCGCAGCGGATCCTGGCGGCCGACTGGAACGTGCGGGCGGACGTCTGGTCGGCGACCTCCTGGAACGAGCTGCGCCGCGAGGCCGTCGAGGTCGACGAGCACAACCTGCTCCACCCGGAGGAGGAGCAGCGCGTCCCGTACGTGACGCGGAAGCTGTCGGGCGCGGAGGGGCCGTTCGTGGCGGTCTCGGACTGGATGCGCTCGGTGCCGGACCAGATCGCGCGCTGGATCCCGGGGGCGTACACCTCGCTGGGCGCGGACGGCTTCGGTTTCGCCGACACGCGCGGCGCGGCGCGGCGCTTCTTCCACATCGACGCCCAGTCGGTGGTCCTGGCGACGCTCACCGAGCTGGCCCGTGCGGGGAAGATCGACCGCTCCGTGCTGAAGCAGGCGATCGACCGGTACCAGCTGCTGGACGTCACGGCGGCCGACCCGGGCGCGGCGGGCGGCGACGCGTAGCCCCACGGGGCGCGGGGTCACTCTTGCGAGGGGGCGCCGGGACACCTGTCCCGGCGCCCCTTACCCGTTCTTTACGATGCTGGGATGAAACAACCCTCCCGCCAGGCACGGTGGGAGCGCCGTACGCAGGTCCCGCTGCTGGTGCTCGCCGTGGCCTTCGCCGTCGCCTACGCCGTGCCGATCGTGGCCCCCGACGCGGGCGAGGGGGTGCACCGGGCCTGTACCCACGCGGAGTGGGTGGTGTGGGCGGCGTTCGCGGTGGACTACATGGTGCGGCTGGGCCTGGCGGCGGACCGGCGGGTGTTCGTGCGGACGCACTGGCTGGACCTGGCCGCGGTGGTGCTGCCGCTGGTGCAGCCGCTGCGGCTGCTGCGGCTGGTCGCGACGCTGATGCTGGTGGGCCGGCGGGCCCGGATGGCCCCGCAGGTGCGGCTGACGACGTACGTGGCCGGGGCCGTGGTGGGGCTGCTGATGTTCGGCTCGCTGGCGGTGCTGAGCGTGGAGCGGGACGCCCCCCAGGGGAACATCAAGAACCTGGGCGACGCGGTGTGGTGGTCCTTCACCACCATGACGACGGTCGGGTACGGGGACCACTCCCCCACCACGGGCCTCGGCCGGCTGGTGGCGGTGGGGCTGATGCTGTCCGGGATCGCCCTGCTCGGTGTGGTGACGGCGAACATCGCCGCCTGGTTCATCGCCCGTTTCGAGCGGGACGACCAGGTGGAGCGGCTGCAGCTGGCGGTCCTGCGCGAGCTGCAGGACGAGGTACGGGCGCTGCGGGACGAGGTCGCCCGGCTGGGCGGCGCCCCGGGCCCGATGCCCGCCCAGGCCGCCGCCGACGCTTCCCCCTCCCCCTCCCCCTCCCCTTCCTCAGCAGCCGCAGCCTCCGTCGCCGCCTCCGCCGACCCGGCGGGGGTTACGTCTCCCACACCTTGAACGCCCTGACCTGGTACGGCGACTGGGGCAGCAGGACCCCGTCGCCCGGATAGGTCTGGAACTCGCCGGTCTCGGCGCAGACGTCCGACTGGTACGTGGTCACCGGGCGCCCGGTCCGGTTGATGAGCGACTGGTAGTTCCCGGCGGGCAGCGCGGTGCAGCTGTTGATGGAGAGGGTGCTGAGGTCGTAGGTCTGCTTGGCGCCCTTGAAGTCCGGCTTGGCCCACAGGCACAGCTCGCCCGTGGCACAGGACGGCGCGCCCGCCGCGTGGGCGCCGGTGGCGGTGCCGGGGACGAAGGCGGTGGCGGCCAGGAGGGCGGCGGCGAGGGTGGTGGCGCGAGCGGTGGTCCACGTACGCATGGCGGAATCGTCTCCTTGTTGACGGCCGGGCCCCGGACGGTTTCCGAAGGCTCCGTGGCACCACGCTGACCTGCGGCGACGGTCGAGCGGAAGGGGCTGCGGACGGGTCCACCCTGATAGGCGACAGCCCCGCCGGAACCGTCCGGCGGGGCTGCGGGGGAAGCGGGGTTGACCCGGCGGTAACGGCCGGGCGGGTGGCTCAGATGTGGGCCGCGCCCGCTCCGGCGCCGGCGTTCGCCCCGCGCTTGGTGAAGCAGGCCACGATCGCGGCGAGGACCGCGACGACGCCCGCCACGGTGAAGGCGGTGCTCATGCCGGACACGAAGGTGTCGTGGGCGACCGAGGCGATGGCCCGGGCGACCGGCTCGGGGGCGCCGGGCGGCACCGGGGCGATGCCGACCTGGACCCCCTTCCCGGCGAGGTCGAGCTGCTCCGGGGTGAGCGGGGGCAGCTGCGCCCGCGTCCAGTTGTCCCCGAACGTGTCACTGACCTTGGCCGCCATGACCGCTCCGAGGACGGCGGTGCCGAGGCTTCCGCCGACCTGCATGGCGGCCTGCTGGAGCCCGCCGGCCACGCCCGAGAGCTCCAGCGGGGCGTTGCCGACGATGACCTCGGTGGCGCCGACCATGACGGGCGCGAGGCCGAGGCCGAGGAGCGCGAACCAGAGCGACATGGTGAGGGTGGCGGTGTCCGGGGTGAGCCGGGCCATCCCGAAGCAGGCGCCGGCGGTGGCGACCATGCCGGCGACGAGCGGGACGCGCGGGCCGACCTTGGTGATGGCGGCGCCGGCCAGCGGCGAGCCGATGATCATCATGCCGGTGAGCGGCAGCAGGTGCAGCCCGCTGTCGACGGGGCTCATGCCGTGCACGTTCTGCAGGTAGAAGGTGACGAAGAAGAGCCCGCCCATGAAGGCGAAGGCCATCAGGACCATCAGGACGGTACCCGCGGACAGCGGCAGCGAGCGGAACATCCCGAGCGGGATCAGCGGCTCGGAGACCTTGGACTCCCAGACGGCGAAGAGCACGAAGCAGAGGGCCGACCCGCCGAGGAACAGCAGGGTCCGGGTGTCGCCCCAGCCCCACTCGGCGGCCTTGATCAGGGCCCAGATCAGGGAGAACATCGCCACCGACAGCAGCACGATGCCGACGAGGTCGAAGGAGCGCGGGGCGTTCTCGGCCCGGTGGTCGAGCAGGATGACCAGGCCGAAGAGCAGGGCGACGACGCCGACGGGCACGTTGATGAAGAAGACGGACTGCCAGCTGACGTGCTCGACGAGCAGGCCCCCGACGATGGGCCCGGCGGCCGTCGAGGCGCCGATGACCATGCCCCAGATGCCGATGGCCATGTTGAGCTTCTCGGCGGGGAAGGTGGCGCGCAGCAGGCCGAGGGCCGCGGGCATCAGCAGGGCGCCGAAGACGCCCTGGGCGACGCGGAAGCCGATGACCAGGCCGACGCCGGTGGAGAGGCCGATCGCGGCCGAGGAGAGCGCGAAGCCCGCGATGCCTATGAGGAAGGTCTGGCGGTGTCCGAAGCGGTCGCCGAGCTTGCCGGCGGTGATCAGCGAGACCGCGAGGGCCAGCAGGTAGCCGTTGGTGATCCACTGCACCTCGGCGAGCGTGGCGCCGAGGTCCTTCTGGATGGCGGGGTTGGCGACGGCGACGATCGTGCCGTCGAGGGTGACCATCATGACCCCGACCGCCACGGCGAACAGGGTGAGCCACGGGTGGCCGCGCCATCCGGTGCGGCCGGGCGCGGGGTCCGATTCCTTGGCGAGGGTGATCTGACTCGTCATGCGGACAGGCTAGTGACAGTGACTGACACTTCACAAACGGCTCAACGGGACAGTCGCTGTCAGGTCGGTCACAGGTACCCTGACCGCTCACTCAGCGTCAGAAAGGACCCCTCGGTGATGACCGACCCGCGGCCGGCACCGGACGCCCCGGCGACCGGTCTGCGCGAACGCAAGAAGCGGCGCACCCGGGACGCACTGCTGCGCGCCGCCCTGCTCCTGTTCGTCTCCCAGGGCTACGACCGGACGACGGTGGACGAGATCACCGACGCCGTGGAGGTCTCCCAGCGCACGTTCTTCCGCTACTTCGCGAACAAGGAGGAGGTCGCCTTCGCCGTCCAGGACCTGGTCGAGTCGCACTTCGTCGCCGCGCTGCGGGCCCGCCCGGCCTCCGAGGGCCCCGTGGAGGCCATGCGCGGCGCCGTGCTCGCCGCCTGGGACACGGTCGAGGAGGCCATCTCCGAGGTGGTCCCCGTGGACCTCTACATGCGGGGATACCAACTGATCGAGTCCACTCCGGCCCTGCTCGCCGTGCACCTGCGGCGCTCCACCGAGCTGGAGGAGCGGATCGCCCGGCTGATCGCCGACCGCGAGGGGCTGGACCTCGACGCCGACCCGCGGCCCCGGGTGGCGGTGGCCGCCTTCTGCGGCGTGATGCGCGTCACCGGGCGGCTGTGGGGGCAGGGCGAGGACACCAGCGTCGAGGCGATCCGGCGGATGACCGAGGCCTATCTGGATCAGATCCGTCCGGCCCTGGCGGCCCACTGGCAGCGGCCTGCGGCGGCCTCCCGCACCGCCCCCGCCGGCTCCCCCACCGGGGTCTGAGGCACCGCCGCACCGGGGGTCCGGACCGCAACTCACCGTAACCGGACGGGTGGTGCGTCCCTCGGCCGGCCGTGAGACCTGTCACCCGGGGCACCGTCGGCTCCAGCCGTCTCCTACGCTGGCTCCAGTGAACCTGCCCGGCCGCCACGCCCCTCCCGCCGTCGAAGCCGACGACACCGCCGACGCCCTCGCGCGTCCGGCCGCTCTGCGCATGATGCTCGCGCTCGCCGTCGTCTTCCTCATGCTGGCGACCACCGGCTGGACCGCGGTGCACCCGCCCGAGGCGGGCACCGCGCCGCGGGCGGCCGCCCTCGCCGCATGGTCCGCGGCCCGGATCGACGGCCGGGCCGTACCGGCCGCCGACGCCCCGGTGCGGACGGTGGCCCGCTTCTTCGCCGACCTCGACACCGCCCAGCGCGCCCGCCTCGCCGACGGCTTCCCGCTCGTGGTCGGGAACCTCAACGGGGTCCCGGCCGAGACCCGCTACCGGGCCAACCACAACTCCCTCGTGCAGGCCGCACGGGTCGAGGAGGCCCGCGGCCGGGACGTGGCCCTGACCCCGGCCGACCGCTCGACCGCCGTGCGCCGGGCCCACCGTTTCGAATCGCTGGCCGAGCCCGGCCGGCAGATCTTCGTCTTCGACCCCACCGGGGGCGGCCTCGCCGCCGAGGTCTTCGGTGACCTGCGGGCCGCGCGCCGGGTCTCGGTGATCGTCCCCGGCGTCGACACCGACGCGGTCACCTTCGAGCGCTCCACGCGCCGCCTCACCGCCCCCGTCGGCATGGCCCAGTCCCTCTACGAGGCCGAGCGCGCGGCCCGGCCCGACGAGCAGAACGCCGTCATCGCCTGGGCGGGCTACACCGCGCCCACCGGGCTCGGCGTGGACGCGGCGACCGGCCGGCTCGCCGTCCAGGGCGCCGCGCGGCTGGAGGCGCTGACGGCGGCCCTGCCGGGGAACGCCGGCGTGGTCCTGTTCTGCCACAGCTACGGATCGGTGGTGTGCGGGGTGGCCGCGCACCGGCTGCCGGACCGGGTGACCGACCTGGTGGTGGCGGGAAGCCCCGGCATGCGGGCCGAGAACGCCGCCGATCTGCACACCTCCGCGCGGGTCTGGGCGATGCGCGACGAGGGCGACTGGATCGCCGACGTACCGCACCTGGAGGTCGGCGGGCTGGGCCACGGGGCCGACCCGGTCTCCCCGGACTTCGGCGCCCGGCTGCTGTCCTCGGCCGGGGCCAAGAGCCACACCGGCTATTTCGAGCCAGGGACGTCCTCCTTGGACAATTTCGCCAAGATCGGAACCGGCGCCTTCGGTTCCGTCGCATGTGCGAGCGGCTCCGACGACTGCCGACGAGGAATTTCCGGCTCGGAAGGGCACTGAGGGCGCCCTCCCCGCCCGGCGGCCGTAGCGAACGGAAAAATCGTCCCTGCCGACCGGGGGGACGCGCGGGGGCGCCTCCCTTTACGATGTGCCGCATGGGTGACGTACTGGCCGGAAATCATGCCGTCTGGGAGTTCGACTCGGACTCGGTGCTCATCCGCTTCGCACGGGGGATGCGAACTCCACGGCTCTGGAACGCGCTGGGTGGGCGCAGGATCCCCCTGGAAGCGTTGTCCGGGGTGAGCGTCGAGGTGTCCGCGGGCGGCCGGCGCGACGCGGTGGTGCTGCGCGCCGTACCGCGTCCGGGAGCCGATCCGCTGATGGAGGCTGCCGCCGGGCAGCTCAAGGAGGCCTGCGACCCGTACCGGCTCACGCTCCCCGCGGACCGGGCGGCCGAAGCCGAGGCCTTCGCCGAGGCCCTGCGCGGCCGGCTCGGGCCCGGGGCCGACGAGCCCGCCGACCGGTTCCTGGTCGAGGTCCCGCAGCCGCCCCTCCAGCTGAAGGCGTACGACGCCCGGGTGGGCTTCGACGGCTCGGCGGTCACCTTCCAGTGGTCGCGCACCGGCGCATCCAGCACCAAGTGGCGGTCCGGCGACCAGCGCTTCGCCCTGACCTCCCTGTCCGGCGTCGAGTGGGTCTCCCCGGAACGCCCCGGCGCCGGGCACCTGCGCCTGCTGCCCCGCGACCCCGCCCCCGGGGTCGGGGACCCCCGCGCCGACCACGACCTGGCCGCCGCCGTGTTCGGGGTCGGGTACGGGGCCGTGCACGAATCGCTGCCCTTCGCCGCCGCCGTCCTCGCGGCCCTGCGCGCCCGCACCCCCGTGGCCTCCCTGCCGCGGGCCCGCTCCGGCGAGGACGGCCGCCTCCAGCACCTGGGCGAGCTCTACGGGGCGGGCCTGCTGACCGACTCCGAGTACGCCGCCCTGCGCGACCGCCTCGCCGCGGACGCGTAACCGCGAGCGGCGGCCGGCGAAGGGCCGCGGCCCGGTCCTACTCCTCGCGCGCCGCCGAGCTGAAGGTCATGTCCGGGTAGCGGTCCCCCGCGACCCGGCCGGCGATCGGCTCCAGCAGGGCGAGCTCCGGCGCGGTCAGCGTGATCCGGGTCGCCGCGGTGTTCTCCGCGACCCGCTCCGGTTTGCGGGTGCCCGGGATCGGGACCACCGTCAGGCCGTGCACCGCCGCCCGCTGCTGCACCCAGGCCAGCGCGATCTGCGCCGGGGAGGCCCCGTGCGCGGCCGCGATCTCCCGGACCGGGTCCAGCAGCGCCGCGTTGGTCTTCGCGTTGTCCCCGGTGAAGCGGGGCTGGTGCTGCCGGTAGTCCCCGGCCGCCAGGTCTGCCGCCGCGTCCGCGAAGGCGCCCGTCAGGAAGCCCCGTCCGAGCGGGGAGTACGGCACGAAGGCCACGCCCAGTTCCGCCGCCGCGCCCACCGCGCTGCGCTCCACGTCCCGGCTGAACAGGGACCACTCCGACTGCAGCGCCGCGATCGGGTGCACCGCGTACGCCTCCCGCAGCTCGGCCCCCGTGACCTCGCTGAGCCCGAGGTGGCGCACCTTCCCCTCCCGCACCAGCTCGGCCATGGCGCCCACCGACTCGGCGAACGGCACGGCCGGGTCACGGCGGTGCATGTAGTAGAGGTCGATCACGTCCACCCCGAGCCGCCGCAGGCTGTCCTCGACGGCCCCGCGGATGTACGCGCGGTCGTTGCGGATGCCCCGGTACGCCGGGTCGTCGGTGCGGCGCTCCAGGGCGAACTTGGTGGCGAGGGTGATCTCGTCCCGGTGGGCGGCCACGAAGGGCGCCAGGAACTCCTCGTTCGCCCCGCTGCCGTAGGCGTCGGCCGTGTCGAAGAGGGTGACCCCGGCGGCCAGCGCCGCGTCCAGGGTCGCTCGGGCCGCCGCCTCGTCGGTGTCCCCGTAGAACTCGCTCATGCCCATGCAGCCGAGGCCCTGGATGCCGACGACCGGTCCGCCCTTGCCCAGTTCGGCCCGCTCGATGGTGGTGCGCTCCGTCATGACTGTGCCTTCCCCGTGGCCGCGTTCATCGTGTTCATCGCATACATCTCGATCTTGCAGTCCAGTACGCCCAGCGCGTCGGTCAGCTCCGCGAGGCGTGCCCGCACCTCCCGGCGCGTGTGCTCCAGCAGGGCGCGGCGCTCGTCGACGGTGTGCTCGCCCTCCCGGACGAGTTCGGCGTAGCGGACCATGTCCGCCACCGACATCCCGGTCGCGCGCAGCTTGCCCACGAAGGCCAGCCAGCCGAGGTCCTTGTCGGTGAACCGCCGCTGTCCCGAATGGGAGCGGTCCACGTGTGGCATCAGCCCGATGCGCTCGTACCAGCGCAGCGTGTGCTGGGTCAGCCCCGTCCGGGCCTCGACCTCGCTGATCGTGTACCGCGTCTGCGTCAGGCTCTGGCTCATGGCCTCAACGCTAAAACCCTGGAGTGCACTCCAAGCAAGTAGGCTCGGCCGCATGGAGAGCCTGGATCCCGTCAACACCCTGAACAGCCTGCGGGCCGTCGAGACCTGGCCGGTGCCGACCGCCGCGGCCGCCGTCGTCCGCGCCGACGGGAGCCTGGCCGGCTCCCACGGGCCGCTGGACCACCGTTTCCCGCTGGCCTCGGTCACCAAGCCGCTCGCCGCGTACGCCGCCCTCGTCGCGTACGAGGAAGGGGCGGTCGAGCTGGACGAACCGGCGGGCCCCGAGGGCTCGACGGTCCGTCACCTGCTCGCGCACACCAGCGGACTGGCCTTCGACGAGCACCGCGCGATGGCCCCGCCCGGGGAGCGGCGACTGTACTCGAACGCCGGTTTCGAGGTGCTGGGCGACCATCTGGCCAAGGCCACCGGGATCCCCTTCGCGGAGTACCTGCACCAGGCCGTCTTCGAGCCGCTGGGCATGACTTCGACCACCCTGGAGGGCTCGCCCGCCAAGGACGGCGTCTCCACCGTGTCCGACCTGGCGCGCTTCGCCGCCGAGCTCCAGGCGCCCCGCCTGCTGGACGTCCGCACGGTCGCCGAGGCCACCTCCGTGGTGCACCCGGGCCTCAAGGGCGTCCTGCCGGGCTTCGGGCACCAGTCCCCCAACGACTGGGGCCTCGGTCTGGAGATCCGCGACGGCAAGTCCCCGCACTGGACGGGCACCACGTCCTCCCCGCGCACCTTCGGCCACTTCGGCCAGTCCGGCACCTTCCTGTGGGTGGACCCGGACGCCCGCGCCGCCTGCGTGGCCCTGACCGACCGGGCCTTCGGCCCCTGGGCGGTGGAGGCGTGGACCCCCTTCACCGACGCGGTCCTCGCGGAGCTGCGCTCCGCCTAGGCGGGGAGCTCCCAGATCAGCAGCTCCCCCGGGGACCCGGCGGTGATCTCCAGGCCCTTCTCGCCGGTGATCCGCGCCGAGTCCCCGGGACCCAGCTCCGCGCCGTCGAGCCGCAGGTCCCCGCGCACCACGTGCAGGTAGACCCGTTCGGCGTCCGGTACGGGGACCCGCTCGCCCGCACCCGGCCGCCGCACGTGCAGCACCGCTCCGGCCGCCGGGAGCTCGTAGGGGGTGCCGTCCGCGAGGCCTCGTACGACCTCGTACGCGGGCTCCCCGCCCGCCGTCAGCGGCGCGAGCCACATCTGTACGAACCGCAGCGGGGCCGCGCCGTCGTTGCGCTCGACGTGCCGGGCACCGGCGCCGGCGCCCAGCCGCTGGACGTCGCCGGGGCGGACCACGCCGGTGTCGCCGGTGGTGCTGTCCCGGTGGGTGAGTTCGCCCTCCACCACCCAGGTGACGATCTCGGTGTGGCTGTGCGGGTGCTCGTCGAAGCCCGATCCGGGCGCGAGGCGTTCCTCGTTGCAGGCCAGCACCGGGCCGAAGCGGATGTTGTCCGGGTCGTAGAAGGACCCGAAGGAGAAGGCGTGGCGGGTGCCGATCCCGGCACCCGCGTCCCCTCCCTCGTACCGGTCCGCAGCACGGCGTACATCAATCATGGGGGCCACCGTAGCCCCCGTCCGGGGGCCCGCCGCGGACCCGCGTCCGCGCCGGGGCGCTGATAAGGCAGTCTTGTCCCGTGCCCCAACCCGAACGTGAGCAGTCCCCCGAGACCCGTCCCGCGCATCCGCCCCACCCCCACAGCGCGACGCTGCGCCGGCTGGAGAAGTCCTCCGGCCGGCTCGCCGCCAACGCCATCGCTCGGATGGACGAGACCCTGCCGTGGTACCGGGCGATGCCGCCGGAGAACCGGTCGTGGATCGGCCTGGTGGCGCAGGCCGGCATCGCCGCGTTCACGGAGTGGTTCCGGCACCCGGAGACCCCGCAGGCCATCTCCACCGACGTCTTCGGGACGGCTCCGCGCGAGCTGACCCGGGCGATCACCCTGCGCCAGACCGTCGAGATGGTCCGTACGACGATCGAGGTCATGGAGGCCGCGATCGACGAGGTCGCGGCCCCGGGCGACGAGTCGATCCTGCGCGAGGCGCTGCTGGTGTACGCCCGCGAGATCGCCTTCGCGACCGCCCAGGTGTACGCCCAGGCGGCCGAGGCGCGGGGGGCGTGGGACGCCCGGCTGGAGTCCCTGGTCGTCAACGCCGTGCTGTCGGGCGAGGCCGACGAGGGCGCGCTGTCCCGGGCGGCGGCCCTTGGCTGGAATTCGCCGGAGCACGTGTGCGTGGTGCTGGGCACCGCGCCGGACGGGGACAGCGAGCTGACGGTCGAGGCGATCCGGCGCGCGGCGCGCCACCACAAGCTCCAGGTGCTCACCGGGGTGCTCGGCGACCGGCTCGTGGTGATCGCGGGCGGCAGCGACAACCCGATGCAGGTGGCGAAGTCCCTGATCGGCCCGTTCGCGGCCGGTCCCGTGGTGGCCGGTCCGGTGGTGCCCGACCTGCTGAACGCGACGAAGTCGGCGCAGGCGGCGGCGGCCGGCCTCAAGGCCTGCACCGCCTGGCAGGACGCGCCGCGCCCGGTACTGGCAGACGATCTTCTGCCGGAGCGCGCGATCGCCTCCGATCCCTCGGCCAGGGAGCAGCTGGTGGAGGAGATCTACAGACCGCTGGAGGAGGCGGGCTCGGCGCTGCTGGAGACGCTGAGCGTCTACCTGGAGCAGGCGAGCAGCCTGGAGGGGGCCGCGCGGATGTTGTTCGTGCACCCCAACACGGTGCGCTACCGGCTCCGACGTGTGACCGACGTCACCGGATGGTCACCCTCCGACGTTCGTTCGGCGTTCACGCTGCGGATCGCCCTGATCCTCGGACGTCTGGCCGACGGAGATCCTCAGTCCTAGACTTTTGTCGGACATCAACAATTAGCCCGACGGTTCTTCGTCCCTGTCCCCACGGGCGGCGGGGACCGTCCACAAGAGAGAGTGTGAGGGTGCTCGTACTCGTCGCTCCCGGCCAAGGCGCTCAGACGCCCGGCTTCCTGACTCCCTGGCTCGAACTCCCCGGCGCCGCCGAACGCGTCGCCGGGTGGTCGGACGCCATCGGGCTCGACCTTGCCCACTACGGCACGAACGCCGACGCGGACGAGATCCGCGACACGGCCGTGGCCCAGCCGCTGCTGGTCGCGGCGGGCCTGCTGTCCGCTTCCGCCCTCGGTTCCCCCTCGGCCTTCGGCGCCGTCGCCGGGCACAGCGTCGGTGAGATCACCGCCGCCGCCTACGCCGGCGTACTGACCGAGGGCGAGGCGCTCTCCTTCGTCCGTACCCGCGGTCTGGGCATGGCCGATGCCGCCGCCGTCACCGAGACCGGCATGGCCGCGGTCCTGGGCGGCGACCAGGACGTGGTCGTCGCACACCTGGAGAAGCTGGGGCTGACCCCGGCCAACATCAACGGGGCGGGCCAGATCGTGGCCGCCGGCACCATGGAGCAGATCGCCGCTCTGGAGGCCGAGAAGCCCGAGGGTTCCATGAAGGTCGTCGCCCTCAAGGTCGCGGGCGCCTTCCACACGCACCACATGACGCCCGCGGTGGCCGCGCTGCAGAAGGCCACCGAGGCCCTCACGCCGGCCGACCCGACGGTGAAGTACGTCTCGAACCGGGACGGCCTCGTCGTCGACAAGGGCGCCGACGTCGTCGCCCGCCTGGTCGGCCAGGTCGCCAACCCGGTCCGCTGGGACCTGTGCATGGAGACGTTCGCCGAGCTGGGCGTCACCGGGATCATCGAGCTCTCTCCCGGCGGCACCCTGACGGGTCTGGCCAAGCGCGCGCTGAAGGGCGTTCCGAGCGTGGCCCTGAAGACCCCGGACGATCTCGACAAGGCCGCCGCGCTCATCGCAGCGCAGGCGGCCTGAGAGAAGGAGCCCACAAGCATGTCGAAGATCAAGCCGGCCAAGGGCTCCCCGTACGCCCGCATCCTCGGTGTGGGCGGCTACCGCCCGACCCGGGTGGTGCCCAACGAGGTCATCCTGGAGACGATCGACTCGTCCGACGAGTGGATCCGCTCCCGTTCCGGCATCGCGACCCGGCACTGGGCCTCGGACCAGGAGACGGTCGCCGCGATGTCCGTGGAGGCCTCCGGCAAGGCGCTCGCCGACGCCGGGATCTCCCCGGAGCAGATCGGTGCGGTGATCGTCTCCACGGTCTCGCACTTCAAGCAGACCCCCGCCGTCGCGACGGAGATCGCGCACCGGATCGGCGCGGGCAAGCCCGCGGCGTTCGACATCTCGGCGGGCTGTGCCGGTTTCGGCTACGGCCTGACGCTCGCCAAGGGCCTGGTGGTCGAGGGGTCGGCGCAGTACGTCCTCGTCATCGGTGTCGAGCGGCTGTCGGACCTGACCGACCTGGAGGACCGCGCGACGGCCTTCCTGTTCGGCGACGGTGCCGGCGCCGTGATCGTCGGCCCTTCGGACGAGCCCGCCATCGGCCCCACGGTCTGGGGTTCCGAGGGCGACAAGTCCGAGACGATCAAGCAGACCGTGCCGTGGGACGAGTACCTCGGCAAGGACGGCGGAGAGAAGTTTCCGGCCATCACGCAGGAGGGCCAGGCGGTCTTCCGCTGGGCCGTCTTCGAGATGGCCAAGGTGGCCCAGCAGGCGCTCGACGCGGCCGGGATCACCGCGGAGGACCTGGACGTCTTCATCCCGCACCAGGCGAACATGCGGATCATCGACTCGATGGTGAAGACTCTGAAGCTGCCGGAACACGTCACGGTCGCCCGTGACGTGGAAACCACCGGCAACACGTCGGCCGCCTCGATCCCGCTCGCCATGGAGCGGCTCCTGGCGACCGGAGCGGCGAAGAGCGGCGACACCGCGCTCGTCATCGGCTTCGGGGCGGGGCTCGTCTACGCCGCGACGGTCGTTACCCTCCCCTAGGGCCCGGGATCCACTTCCCGCCCTGATCAACCCACTCAGCTACAGAAGGAGCGCCACATGGCCGCCACGCAGGAAGAGATCCTCGAAGGTCTCGCGGAGATCGTCAACGAGATCGCCGGCATCCCGCAGGAGGACGTCCAGCTGGACAAGTCCTTCACCGACGACCTGGACGTCGACTCCCTGTCCATGGTCGAGGTCGTCGTCGCCGCCGAAGAGCGCTTCGAGGTGAAGATCCCGGACGAGGACGTCAAGAACCTCAAGACGGTCGGCGACGCCGCGGACTACATCCTGAAGCACCAGGCCTGAGCCTGACGAGCGTTTGTCGCCACCTGGCGGTGGCGCCGTGACAATTCAGCACCCCCTTAGACGTGGAGAAAGAATTCCTGTGAGCCCGACCAATCGCACCGTGGTCGTCACCGGTATCGGCGCAACCACTCCGCTGGGTGGCGACAGCGCTTCGACCTGGGAAGGTCTGCTCGCCGGCCGGTCCGGCGTTTCGCCCCTGGAGGGCGAGCGCTTCGCCGAACTGCCGGTTCAGATCGCCGCCCGGGCCGCCGTGGACCCGAGCGAGGTACTCCCCCGCCCGCTGGCCCGCAAGCTCGACCGCTCGGCGCAGTTCGCCGTCATCGCGGCCCGCGAAGCCTGGGCCGACGCGGGTTACACCGCCCCGGCCGGCGAGGACGAGTCCATCGTCCCCGAGCGTCTGGGCACCGTGATCGCCTCCGGCATCGGCGGCGTCACGACCCTGCTCGACCAGTACGACGTACTGAAGGAGAAGGGTGTGCGCCGGGTCTCCCCGCACACCGTCCCCATGCTCATGCCGAACGGCCCCTCGGCCAACGTCGGTCTCGAAGTCAACGCCCGTGCCGGTGTCCACACCCCGGTCAGCGCGTGCGCGTCGGGCGCCGAGGCCATCGGCTACGCCGTCGAGATGATCCGTACCGGCCGCGCCGACGTGGTCGTCGCCGGCGGTACCGAGGCGGCCATCCACCCGCTGCCGATCGCGGCGTTCGCCAACATGATGGCGATGTCCAAGAACAACGAGAACCCGACGCAGGCCTCCCGCCCGTACGACAAGGGCCGTGACGGCTTCGTCCTCGGCGAGGGCGCGGGCGTCGTGGTGCTGGAGTCGGCCGAGCACGCCGCCGCGCGCGGCGCCCGGGTCTACTGCGAGGTGCTGGGCCAGGGCCTGTCCGCGGACAGCCACCACATCGCGCAGCCGGAGCCGACGGGCCGCGGTGTCGCGGCCGCCGTGCAGAACCTGCTCGACAACACCGGCCTGGACCCGGCCGAGCTGGTCCACCTGAATGCGCACGCCACGTCGACCCCGCAGGGTGACACGGCCGAGCTGAAGGCCCTGCGCAAGGTCCTGGGCGACGACCTCGACCACATCGCGATCTCCGCGACCAAGTCGATGACCGGTCACCTGCTGGGCGGCGCGGGCGGTATCGAGACCGTCGCGACCGTGCTGGCGCTGTACCACCGCATCGCCCCGCCGACGATCAACGTCGACGAACTCGACGACGACATCGACGCGGACATCGTGCGCGGCGAGCCCCGCAAGCTGCCCGTCGACGGCCCGATCTCCGCGATCAACAACTCCTTCGGCTTCGGCGGCCACAACGTGACGCTGGCGTTCCGCAGCGTCCAGTAGCGACCGGCACCACGAGAAAGGCCCACCCGGACACCGGGTGGGCCTTTCTCGTGGCCTGGGCTCAGACGACCTGGTGGAGCCAGCGGACCGGGGCGCCCTCGCCCGCGTAGCGGAAGGGCTCCAGTTCGTCGTCCCAGGGTTTGCCGAGCAGTTTGGCGATCTCCGCCTCCAGGTCGGTCTCGCCGCGTGCCGACCGGGCGAGCGCGGCCCGCAGGCGGTCCTCGGGGATCAGGATGTCGCCGTGCATGCCGGTGACGGCGTGGAAGATGCCGAGCTCCGGGGTGGAGCTGTAGCGCTCGCCCTCGGCGGTCGGACAGGGTTCGGCGGTCACTTCGAAGCGGAGCAGGTGCCAGCCGCGCAGGGCGGAGGCGAGTTTCGAGGCGGTTCCCGCCTCGGCCTGCCAGGAGAACTCGGCTCTCCAGGTACCGGGGGAGGCGGGCTGCCTGATCCAGTCGAGGTTCACCCGCACCCCGAGCACGCCCGCAACAGCCCATTCCACGTGCGGGCAGAGCGCGCGCGGTGCGGAATGCACGTACAGAACTCCACGTGTCGTCACCGGGACCTCCAGTGTGGGACGAGGTCGGGAATAAACTCCAGAAAACGGACAGTATGTGACGTGATGTAATGTAACGGAAATTATTTGACATTGCGCTGCGGCACCTGCGGCCGAAACGCCACGGGAAAAAGCTACCGTGCGCCGGGGGTCATGGTGTGACGTACGGTCGCTCCGAGGCCCGTAAACGCGGAGCATTCACTCAGCAGGACGCCCCCGGAAGGACGCGGGGGCGACGAGGGAGGGACCAGTCGATGCGCACCACCGCTCCGCGCCGCAGCGTGCGCCGGACCGTCGCGGCGGCGGGCGTGGCGGTGGCCGTCATGGCCGCGACGGTCACCGGCTGTGACTCCGGGGGCGCGAAGCCGGCGGGCGAGCGGGGCGCGGGCGCGGCGGGGCCGCGCTGGAACACCGCACCCGCGTCGATCGCGGCCGTCGGGGACTCCATCACCCGCGGGTTCGACGCCTGTTCGGTGCTGGCCGACTGCCCGGAGGTCTCCTGGGCCACGGGCGACGACCCCGCGGTGCAGTCGCTCGCCGCCCGGCTGCTCGGTGCGGCCGCGGTACCCGCGCGCAGCTGGAACCTCGCGGTGACCGGAGCGCGGATGGCGGACCTGCCGGGGCAGCTCGCCTCGGCCGCGGAGCACAAGCCCGACCTGGTCACGGTGATGGTGGGCTCGAACGACGCCTGCCGGCCCACGGCTTCGTCGATGACCTCGGTGGCGGACTTCCGGGCCAGTTTCGAGCAGGCCCTGAGCGGGTTGCGGGCCGCCTCGCCGGCCTCCCAGGTCTACGTCTCCTCCGTGCCGGACCTCCAGCGGTTGTGGGAGCAGGGCAAGGACAGCCCGATGGTGCGGCAGATCTGGAAGCTGGGGATCTGTCAGTCCATGCTCGCCGAACCGCTGTCGGGGGCGGAGGGCGCGACGGCCCGCCGGGAGAAGGTGCGGGCGCGGGTGGTCGAGTACAACGAGGTGCTGCGCGAGGTCTGCGCGAAAGACCCGCTGTGCCGCTACGACGGCGGCGCGGTGTTCCAGTACCCCTTCTCCGCGGAACAGCTCAGCCGCTGGGACTGGTTCCATCCGGGCCGGGACGGACAGGCGCGGCTCGCGGAACTGGCCCACCGCCAGGTGACGGCGGCGCAGCCCCCGCGTTGACGCGGAAGGACCGGGGGCGGGTGTCAGGGCCCGCCCCCGGTCCGGTTCACCGACCGGATTCATGGTTGTTTTCCGGCCATTTCGACCCTACGGCGTGTCGCGCCGGTCGGAGCCCGCCGCGCACCGGGCGAGCGGGTGCGCCGGGCGGCCGTTCACAGGTCGAGCGTGACGGTCAGCCGCGTGTCGGCGTGCGAGTGGCTCGCGCGCACCTCGTACGTCCCGCCGATCCGCCGCCAGCCGCTCGTGGCCTCGTCCCAGATCTCGAAGGCGCGGGCGGGCAGCGGGATCTCCACCTCGACGCTCTCCCCGGGGCCCGCCCCGACCCCCGCGAAGGCGGCCAGCCAGCTGGCGGGGCGTTCCACGGCGTCGGCCACGGGCGCCAGGTAGATCTGGACCACCTCGCGGCCCGGCCGGCCGCCGGTGTTGGCCAGGCGGACCCGGACGCGGTCGGCGGTGGCCTCCAGGGACTCGTAGGCCCAGTCGGTGTAGCCGAGGCCGTGCCCGAAGGGGTAGGCGGGGGTCACGCCGTGCTTCTCGTACGCCCGGTAGCCGATGTCGAGTCCCTCGCGGTACTCCAGGCGCCCTTCGGTGGGGAGCACGTCGGTGACGGGCGCGTCGGCGAGGGTGGCGGGCCAGGTGGTGGGCAGGCGCCCGCCCGGCTCGGCGTGCCCGAGGAGGACGTCGGCCACCGCGGCCCCGCCCTCCTGCCCGGGGAACCAGGTCAGCAGGACCGCGGCGACGTCCTCGCGCCACGGGAGTTCCACCGGGGAACCGGCGTTGACGACGACCACGGTGTTCGGGTTGGCGGCGGCCACGGCCCGCACGAGGTCGTCCTGACGGCCCGGCAGGACGAGGTCCCGGCGGTCGAACCCCTCGGACTCCACGCGCTCGGTGGTGGCGACGACCACGACGGCGGTGTCGGCGGCCCGGGCGGCCGAGACGGCCTCGGCGATCAGCTCGTCGGCGTCGTGCCGGGGGGCGAGGTGGAGCAGGGAGAACATGACGGCCTTGAGCGGCATCGCGCTCAGGTCGGGGACCCGGTAGGTGAGCGAGACCTCGACGGGCTCCCCTTCGACGAGGGACAGGCGGGCGCGTTCGCTGGGGGCGCCGAAGAACGCCTCGAAGGGGTCCGCCTCGTCACCCGGCCCCTGGACCCCCTCCCACAGGACCCGTCCGCCGACGGCGAGGCCGAAGGCGCCCAGCCCCCGGGTGCCGAAGGCGTGCTCGCCGCTCTCGCGCGGCACGAAGGTGCCGGTGACCTCGATGCTCGCCATCGTCTCGTACGAGGCGTCGCCGGGCAGGTCGTCGCCGATCCACTGGACCTGGCCGCTGGGCAGAGCCCCCTCGCCCAGGACGGTCCCGGAGGCGTCGCGGCAGACGGCGCGCAGTGTGAAGCCCTGGTCGGCGGGGACGAGTTCCCCGCTCGGGTCGGCGCCGACGGTGTAGGTCAGCGCTCCGGCGGGGAGCGCGGCCGTGAGCCCGTCGAGCGGGGAGAGCACCCGCTCGGGGAAGACGGTGGCGGACCCGCCGCCGAGGACACGGGCGTCGCGGGCGGCGGCGCCGCTGAGGGCGACGGTGCGGCCCGCGTCCGCGTCGAGCGGCAGGGCTCCGGCTTCGTTGCGCACGAGGACGAACCCGCGCACGGCCAGCTCGCGGGCCAGGGCCTGCCCGTCGAGGGGGGCCGGCGGCTCGGCGACCACGGCGGGGGCGCCGTCCAGGAGGCCGACGCGGGCGGCGAGGCGCAGCATGTTGCGCACGGCCGCGTCGACGGCGGACTCGGGAACCTCCCCCGCCCGGACGGCGGCGGCGAGGGCGGGGCCGTAGACGGTCTGCGGGCCGGGCATGGCCACGTCCATTCCGCCGAGGATGTCCCCGGTGGTGGAGCGTGCGGCCGTCCAGTCCGAGACGTTGCAGCCGTCGAAGCCCCACTGGGCGCGCAGGACCTCGTTCACCAGGTACCGGTGCTCGGTCATGGTGGTGCCGTTGACCCGGTTGTAGGCGGTCATGATGCCCCAGGGGTGGGCGTTGGTCACGATCGCCTCGAAGGGCGCCAGGTACAGCTCGCGCAGCGGGCGCGGGGCGATGACGCAATCGACGGTGAAGCGTTCCGTCTCGGCGTCGTTGCCGACGAAGTGCTTGACGGTGGTGCCGACGCCGCCGTCCTGGACGCCGTTGACGTAGCCGCTGCCGATGGCACCGGTCAGGCAGGGGTCCTCGGAGTAGCACTCGAAGTGGCGTCCGCCGAGCGGGGAGCGGTGCAGGTTGACGGTGGGGGCCAGCAGGACGTGGACGCCCTTGCGGCGGGCCTCCTGGGCGAGGAACCGGCCGGCCCGGCGGGCGAGGGAGGGGTCCCAGGCGGCGGCCAGCGCGGTCGGGGAGGGCAGGGCGACGGACGGGTCGTCCGCGGTCCAGCGCACGCCCCGCACGCCGACGGGCCCGTCGGACATGACCAGGGAGCGGAGCCCGATCTCGGGAACGGCGGGCAGGGACCACATGTCCTGGCCGGCCAGGAGGCGGGTCTTGGTGTCGAGATCCAGCTTGCCCAGCGCCGTTTCCACGGCGTCTTCGCGGATGCGGTCGCGGGCCTGATCGGCATCGGTCACGGCCGTGCCTCCTCGTGAGTGCGGTGTGGTGCCCCCATCGTGGACCTCCCACCTGTAGACTGGTAGGAGTTGTAATCTTTTCGTGATATCCCTATGTCGTACGGTCCTTCTTGCGGGTACGAACGGAAGGGGTGCCGGGCGATGGCCAGGGCGAAGAGCGAGGAGCGGCGCGGCGAGATCGTCCGCGCGGCGGTCGAGGTGATCGCGGAGCGCGGCTACCGGGGAGCCTCCCTGGGCTCCGTCGCCGAACGCGTGGGCCTCACCCAGCAGGGGCTGCTGCACTACTTCCCCACCAAGGAGGCCCTGCTCGTGGCCGTCCTGGAGGAGCGCGACCGCTGGGACACGGGCGGCGGCTCGCGCGCCGCCGCGGACACCTGGCGCCTGGACCTGCTGGCCTCGCTGGTGGAGTACAACGCCATGCGGCCCGGCATCGTGCAGACCTTCTCGGCGCTGCTCGGCGAGAGCGTCACCGACGGCCACCCGGCCCGGGAGTTCTTCACCGAGCGCTACGCCCAGGTGCGCGGGGAGATGACCGCCGTGTTGCGCGCCGAGTTCGGCGAGCGCCTCCCCTCGGGCCTCACCCCGGAACAGGCCGCTCCGCTGCTGACGGCGGTGATGGACGGCCTCCAGTACCAGTGGCTGCTCGCCCCGGAATCGGTGGACATGCCCGGTGCGTTCCGCTCCTTCCTCACCCTCCTGCGCGGCCCCGCCGTCTAGGCCGCACGGCCCGCCGGGCATCCTGTCCCCCGACACCGGCCGGGGGAACTGGGGGACACGCCGTGGGGTTGGAGAAGCGGGAGCAGGGGCCGGGGCCGGGGCAGGAGCCGGAGCCGGAGCCGGAGCCGGAGCGGGAACAGCGGGAGCCCGGGCGGGAACAGCGCCGGGAGGGCGCCGAGGAGGGGCCGCCGGAGAAGAAGGTGGCCTGGTCGGAGCTGTTCTTCGACCTGGTGCTGGTGTTCGCGGTGACCCAGGTCTCCGCACTGCTCCACCACGACCACGGCTGGGCCGGCACCGGCCGGGCCCTGATCGTCTTCGTGCCCGTCTACTGGGTGTGGGTCGGCAACACCGTCCACGCCAACACGCACGACGCGGACCGGCCGCTGAACCGGCTCGGTCTGTTCGCCGCCGGCCTGTGCGGCCTGATGATGGCCCTGGCCCTGCCCGGCGCCTTCGGGGACCGCGGAGCGCTCTTCGCCGGTGCCTACTTCTGCGCCCGCGTGGTCCTCGCCGCCCTGGCGCACGGCCGCTCCCGACGGCTGACCCCGACCCCGGTGACCCTGTCGGTGCTGATCAGCGGTCCGCTGCTGCTGGCCGGGGCCTTCCTCGACGGCGGGACCCGGACCTGGCTGTGGGCACTGGCCGCGGCCGTGGACCTGGCCGCGCCCCGGCTGACCCGCCGGGCCATGGTCCGGCTGGCCTTCGAGTCCGGGCACCTCGCCGAACGGTTCGGGCTGTTCGTGATGATCGCCCTGGGCGAGTCGATCGTGGCCGTCGGGGCGCCCGCGGCCACCTCCCCCGAGCTGGGCGCGGGTTCCCTGACCGCCGTCGCGGTGGCCTTCACCCTGGTCTGCGGACTGTGGTGGGTGTACTTCCACCTGGCCGCGAGCGCCGTCCGCCACGGCCTGGAGACCGCCGCCGTACGGGCGGACGTGGCCCGGCAGGTCCTCTCGTACGGGCACCTCTCGCTGATCGCCTCGGTCATCGCGGTGGCCGTCGGCATGGCCGAGGCGGTGGCCCGCCCCGGCGAACGGCTCCCGCTGGGCGTCGCCGCCCTGCTGTACGGGGGCTGCGCGCTCTTCCTGGCCACCTTCGGGTACACCCGCTGGCACCTGTTCCGCTCCTGGTCGCTGACCCGGCTGGGGGCCGCCGCGGTCGTCCTGGCCGTGCTCCCGGTGGCGGCCCTGCTGCCCTCGCTGGGGGCACTGGCGCTGCTGTCCCTCCTGGTGACGGCCCTCAACCTGACGGAACTGGCCCTCGTGCGCGCGAACGGCAGCCTCCCCGGCGGCCCGGCCCCCGAAGGGCAGCCCGCCCCGCCCGTTCGCGGACGGGCCGCGGAGCGGGCCTGACGGGCTTCCGGGATCCGGTGGACGGGCCGGCCCCGGAGGCCCGGCCCCGGAACCGGCCCGACCGGCTGGCATCCTGAAGCACGTGAAGATCGCCGCCGCGCAGTTCTGCTGCGTCCCCGCCGACGTCCCCGCCAACGCCGCCGTGGCCGCCGGGCTGGCCGTGGCGGCCCGCGACGAGGGCGCCGGGCTGGTGGTCTTCCCGGAGCTCACGCTCACCGGGTACGAGCTGGAGGCGCTGGCCGGGGACCCGGGCCTGTGGCTGGACGGCCCCGACGACCCCCGCCTGGACGCGCTGCGGTCGGCGCGGATCGCCACCGCCGTCAACGTCGCCCTGCGCACCGGGGGGCCGCGGCCCGCCCTCGCGACCCTGGTGTACGACGCGGACGGCGCGCACGTGACGACGTACGCCAAACAGCACCTGTACCGTCACGAGCAGGCCGTCTTCGTCGCGGGCACGGCGGACGGGCGCTTCGAGCTCGGCGGGATCCGCTTCTCCCTCGGGATCTGCTTCGACAACCACTTCCCCCAACTGACCGGCCGCGCGGCCGCCGACGGCTGCCGGGTGCACCTGGCGAGCTCCCTGTACGGCACGGGCGGCGGGATCGCCGAGCGGGCCACCGTCCATCCGGGGATCGCGAGGGAGGCCGGTCTGTACACGGTCCTCGCCAACCACGTCGGCCGGGCGGGCCCCTGGACGGGCTGCGGCCGTTCGGCGGTGTGGGCCCCCGGCGGGGAACTGCTCGCCGAGGCCGACGGCCACACCCCGGGCGTGGTCACGGCCGAGGTCACGGCAGGGGTCACCGCCGGCTGATCCCGGCTCAGGCGGAGTCCGGGAGCAGGTGCTTGGCACCCCACTCGCCCAGCGACTCCAGCGCCGTGTTCAGGTCCTGGCCGAGGGGGGTCAGGGAGTACTCCACGCGCGGCGGGACCTCGTCGTAGACCTCGCGGTGGACGATGCCGTCCTCCTCCAGTTCGCGCAGCTGCGCGGCGAGCACCTTCTCCGACACCCCGGGGACCAGCCTGCGCAGCTCGCCGAAGCGGCGACGCGGGGCACGCTCCAACTCCCACAGGACGGAGACCTTCCACTTCCCGTCGATCACGGACATCGCCGCCGCGATTCCGCAGTGATCGGCCCCGGGCCTCCGTGCCACCGTCATCGCGCACCCCTCCCACCTGTTCGCTCACCTCGGGGTAACCACCCACCCCGAAGTGCGTACTTGAGCGCTCGGACGCCCGCCACCAGGCTAAACGGCATGACCGACACACACGTGACGAAGCGTCCGCTCACCCTTCTCGGACTCGGCGACATGGGCACCGCCCTGGCCCGCACCTGGCTCGCCGCCGGACACCCCCTGACCGTCTGGAACCGCACCGCCGCCAAAGCCGAGGCCCTGGCCCCCCACGGCGCCCGGGTCGCCGCGGACCCCGCCGGGGCCGTGGCCGCGAACGGCCTCGTCGTCCTCTGTCTGCTGGACGACGTGAGCATCGCGGCCGTCCTGGACGGGGTCGACCTGACCGGCAAGGACCTGGTCAACCTCACCACCGGCACCCCCGCCGAGGGCCGGGCCCGGGCCGCCTGGGCCCGGGAGCGCGGCGCCCGCTTCCTGGACGCCGGGATCATGGGCACCCCGACGATGATCGACACGCCCGGATCCGGCGCCTACGTCTTCTACAGCGGCTCCCGCGCCCTCTTCGAAGCCCACCAGGGGGTTCTGGAGGTCCCGGCCGGCGCCCGCTTCGTCGGCGAGGACCCCGGCCACGCGGCCCTGCACGACGTGGCGCTGCTCAGCGCGATGACGGGACTGTTCGCGGGGATCTCGCACGCCTACGCGCTGATCGAGGGCGAGGACATCGCGCCGACGGCCCTGTCCCCGCTGCTGTCCGAGTGGCTGGGCGCCATGGGCTTCTTCGTCGGGAACGCCGCCGAGCGGCTGACCTCGCGGGACTTCACCTCCGGGGTGGTGTCCAACCTGGCCATGCAGGTCGCGGCGAGCGGCACCCTCCTGCGCACCGCCGAGGGCCAGGGAGTCAGCACCGAGCTGATCTCCCCGTACCTGGACCTGATGCGGGAGCGGCTGGAGGCAGACCCGGCCCGTCATGGCGCGGAGGACACCGTCGGGGCGATCACCCTGCTGCGGCGCGGCGCCGCCTAGGGCGCGGCGCCGGCCGGGGGCGGCCCTACGGGTACGAGGGCGGAGGCGGCCCGAAACCGGGGGCCGGGGGCTGGGGGTGTGCGGGGGCCTGGGGGTATGCCTGGGGCTGGGGATACGCCTGGGCCTGGGGCTGGGGATATGCCTGCGGGTACGCCTGGGGCTGCGGGTATCCCGGGGCCTGCGGGTACGCCTGCGCCTGCGGGTATCCCGGGGCCTGCGCCGGAGCCGGGGCCCAGGCGGGCGCGGGGGCCTGCGCGGTGTGGGGCTCACCGTCGCGCTCGCCGGCCGGCTCCCCGTCCCGCTCCCCGTCCTCGCCGGTCAGCTCGCGCGCCATCAGGGTCGCCCCCGCCACGGCACCCGGCATCAGGAAGACCGCGACCAGCGGGATCAGGAACACCAGCACCAGCGGCACCCCGAAGCCGAGCGCCAGCGCACGCCGTCCGCGCAGCAGGGCCAGCTGCTCGTCGAGGTCGACGCGGCGCCGCTGGAGGGCGACGGAGGTGAGTTCCTGGGTGAGGAAGAACCCGGAGACCAGGAAGCCGATCACCGGGACGACGGTCTGGCCGACGACCGGGATGAGGCCGAGGGCGAACAGCAGGATCCCGTAGAGCAGCACGCGCACCAGCAGCCGCAGGCTGTCCCGGGCGGAGATCCACAGGTCCTCCCAGAACGAGCGCCCCGACTCGGGGACCTCGCCGCCCTCGGTGCGGTCGACCTGCTCCGAGAGGGACTCGTAGAAGGGCTGGCCGACGAGCAGGGTCACGGCGGTGAAGGTGATCACCGTGAGGAACAGCCCGAGGGAGATGACCAGCGCGGTCAGGAAGCCGCGGAAGAGGCCGAGCCAGGGCGAGGACCAGTCCGAGGCGAAGGGCGTGGCCCAGGCGGTGAAGTCGTCGGCGCCGTAGAAGAGCCCGGTCAGGGCCGCGGCGTAGAGCAGCAGCGAGACCAGGCCCGGCAGCAGGCCGAAGCCCAGCCATCGGCCGTTCCGGAACACCCATCTCTGTCCGGCCAGCAAGTACCGGAATCCCCCCGCAAGATCACGCATGGAGGCAGTTTAGACGGCGAAGGCCGCACCTCCGAGGGGGTGCGGCCTTCACTCGCGTTCCGTCAGGACGCGGACGCGGCGTGCGGTCAGGCGACGTTCAGCTCGACCGAGATGTTGCCGCGGGTCGCCTTGGAGTACGGGCAGATCTGGTGCGCCTTCTCGACCAGGTCCTTGGCGACGGCCGCGTCCACGGTCGGGATCGAGGCCGTGATCTTGACGATGATGCCGAAGCCCTCGTCGTTCTTGCCGATGCCGACCTCGGCGGTCACGGTGGAGCCGGCGACGTCGACGTTCTCGTTGCGGGCCGCGACGCTGAGGGCACCCTGGAAGCAGGCGCTGTAGCCGGCGGCGAACAGCTGCTCCGGGTTGGTGCCGGCGCCGCTGCCGCCGAGCTCCTTCGGCGGGTTCACGACGACGTCGAGCTGCCCGTCGTTGGTGGCGACGCGGCCGTCACGGCCGTTTTCGGCGGTGGCGACAGCGGTGTACGCGACGTCGGACTGCGTGATGGACATGAAGTGGATCCTCCAGATGAATCGCCGCGATGCGCGCCCACGATCGCGACGGTGTGGAGTGAGCCTAACCGGTGAAAGAAACGATCATCTTTCCGGTGTTCTCTCCGCGCAGCATTCCGAGGAAGGCCCCGGCCGCGTTCTCGACGCCCTCGACGACCGTCTCGTCGTAGCGCAGCTCGCCGGAGGCCAGCCATCCGGCCACGTCCTTGACGAACTGCTGCTGGAGCCCGTAGTGGTCGCCGACCAGGATGCCCTGGAGGCGCAGGCGCTTGCCGATGACGGCCATGAGGTTGCGCGGGCCGGGGGCGGGCTCGGTGTCGTTGTAGCCCGCGATGGCCCCGCACAGGGTGGCGCGGCCGTGCACGTTCAGGGCGGAGATGGCGGCTTCCAGGTGGTCCCCGCCGACGTTGTCGAAGTAGACGTCGATGCCCTCGGGCGCGGCGGCCCGCAGCTGCTCGGCGACGGGGCCGTTCTTGTAGTTGAAGGCGGCGTCGAAGCCGTACTTCTCCGTGAGCAGCGCCACCTTCTCGTCCGAGCCGGCGGAGCCGATCACCCGGGAGGCGCCCTTGATCTTGGCGAACTGGCCGACGAGGCTGCCGACGGCACCCGCCGCGCCCGAGACGAAGACGGCGTCGCCCTCCTTGAAGGAGGCCACCTCGAAGAGGCCGGCGTAGGCGGTCAGGCCCGGCATGCCGAGGACGCCGAGGTAGGCGGAGAGCGGGGCGAGGGAGGCGTCGACCTTGACGGCGTGCTGCGCGTCGAGGTCGGCGTACTCGCGCCAGCCCAGGCTGTGCAGGACGTGGTCGCCGACCGCGAAGCCCTCGGCGGCGGAGGCGACGACCTCGCCGACCGCACCGCCCTGCATCGGCTCGTCGAGCTGGAAGGGCGGGATGTAGGACTTGGCGTCGTTCATCCGGCCGCGCATGTAGGGGTCCACGGACATGTGGAGGTTGCGGACCAGGATCCGGCCGGGGGCGGGCTCGGCAGAGACGGGCGCCTCGCGCAGGGCGAAGTCCTCGGCGACCGGCCACCCCTGCGGACGGCGGACGAGGTGCCACTCGCGGCTGACGGCGGGGATCTGAGACATGCGGAACTCCTGGGGGAAGCTGTGCGGGACGAAGGAATACTTCACAACGTGAAACAACCATGCTCCTGGATATTTCATGTTGTCAAGTAAATGGGTACGCTGGATCCATGCCCAGTCGTCGCGCAGACCCAGTGACCGTCGAGGTCGTCGAGCTCATCGGCGATGTCGTGGCCCGCTACCACACGGAGTACGAGGACGCGGCCGCCAGCCACCAGCTCACCGGCGCCCAGGCCAGGGTGCTGACGCTGCTGTCCCTGGAGCCGCTCCCCATGCGCCGCATCGCACAGAAGCTGCGCTGCGAGCCCTCGAACGTGACCGGCATCGTCGACCGGCTGGAGACCCGCGGCCTGGTCGAACGCCGCCCGGACCCGGCCGACCGCCGGGTGAAGCTGGCCGCCCCCACCGCTGAGGGGCTCCAGACCGCGGAGCGGCTGCGCGAGTCGCTGGACTTCGCGCGCGAACCGCTCGCCGGGCTCTCCGTCGAGGAGCGCACGGCTCTGCGGGACCTGCTCAGGCGCATGCTGGCCTAGCGCACCCCGGCACGCGCGGGCACCGGCCCGCGCGACCCGCAGGCCGCGTCAGGGCAGGCCACGTCAGGGCAAGGCGCGTCAGGGCAGGACGCGTCAGGAGCAGCCGAAGAACCAGAACACGCAGGTCTTGGTCGGCTTCGGCGTGGGCGTCGGCGCGGGGGTCGTCGCGGACGGCTTCGGGGGCTTCCCGGGCGGCTTCGCCGTACCGGTGGCACCGGGCCCGGGCCTGCCCGACGTCGACGGCCGTACGGACGCCCCGTCGCCGGGAGCGCCCTGCGACGGCCCCGCCGTCCCGGTGGCGGAGGCGCTCACTCCCGCCGACGGCTGCGCGGACCCGCTCGGCCCGCCCCCGGCCCCGGCCGACTTCGCCGCCCCCGCGGCGGCCTTCGCCGAAGGCAGGGCCGACGGCGCGGCGGGCCCGCCCCCCAGGCTGGGCAGCGGCTCCGGATCCTTCGGACCGTCGTCCGTCAGCACCACCTCGGCGGCCCGGTCGACGCCCTCGTCACCCGTCACGATCCGGGCCACCGCCATCGAGCCCCCGGTCGCCAGCAGCAGCCCGAGGCCGACCGTCAGCACGGTCCGGCGGCGCCTGCGCTGGGTGACTGCCCTGCGGCGGGTACCCGCGCGCCCCTCGTTCGGCGTCGAGAGCACCACGAGGGAGTCGGCGAACACCTCCGCCAGGGCGGGTTGCGGGGCCGGCGGCACCGCGGGGCCGGGCGGCGGGGCGACCGTCAGGTACTCGGCCGGAGTTCCGCACCCGGCGCAGGCGAGCGCGCCGTTGAGGTGTCTGTGGCAGGCGGGGCAGTAGTTCATGGCGCCCGCAGGCTATGCCGCTCTCGGCAACAACGGCATTCCGGGAACGTAAGGATCCTGTGTGGAATCGTTGCCTCCATGACCGCGACCCCCGGCTCCTTCGGTCCCGCCGCCTTCCAGCTGGTGCTGCTGCGGCGGATGGCGGACTTCCAGCCGGACCTGGCCGAGGAGGCCCGGCTGCGCCTCGGCGCCACGCTCGCCGAACAGCGGGAGGCCAACCGGCGCTGGCAGGCGATGGTCCGCTCGCCGCGCTCCCGCGGGGCCCTGGCCCGCTACCGGTCGGTGCTGGGACCGCCGGAGTCCGCCGAGCGGCGCCGGATCGGGGACCTGGAGTGCGAGGCGCTGCTGTGGCCGGTGCGGCTCTGGCCGGGGCTGCGCTTCGAGGTGCTGGCCGCGCCGGACGGGGCGGTGTGGAACGAGTGGCTGGTCCGGGCCCCGGGCGCACCGGGGCCCGTCCTCACGGCGGCCGAGGACCTGCGGCCCTGGTCGGCGACGGTGGACGAGGTGGCGCGGGCCTTCCCCCCGGCGCGGCCGATGGAGGGCACCGCGCCGACCCGCTGGCGCCTGGCGTTCACCGCGTCCGGGCGGCCGCTGGTCGCGGAGTTCACGTACGGCCTGCTCCAGCGGGTGCAGCCCGGGGACGCGGCACGCCCCGAAGGACCGGCCGCCTGACCGGACCCGGCCGGACGGCCGCAGGGCCGCGGGGCCGCGGGGTCGCAGGGCCTAGGAGGCGAGGAAGGCCCGGACACCGGCCGAGGTGGCCTCGTCGCCGAGCAGGTCGTTGTGCTTCAGGCAGCCGACCGGCGTGTTGAGGGCCCCGGCGAGCGGGACGCTGTCGTCCGGGTTGACCACCTCGTCGCACTCCGACCAGAACGTCGCGTACTTCACCGCGCCCGGGGTCTCGTCCCCCGAGGCCAGGTTCTTCACCACGTACGACCCGGGGGTCATGTCCCGGCACGCCTGGTCCCACAGGGCGCACGCCCAGGCGGTGGAGGTGCCGTGGTTGGGGCCGGCCAGGGAGACCCAGTGGCCCACGGCCGCGGCTCCGCCCCCGAACCTGACGTACCAGCGGCTGACGAGCGACCCGAAGGAGTGGCCGACGATGTCCACCCGGGCCGCGCCCGTCTGCCGGCGGACCTGGTCGACGTAGGCGGCGAGCCGTCCGGAGAGCACCTCGTTGACCGACTGGTGGGTGTCGTAACCCCAGGAGAAGAGCTCCGAGTCCGCGTACCCGTCGGCGCGCAGGTCCTCGCGCAGGGCGCCCCAGACGCCAGGGTCGGCGTTGTAGCCGTGGACGAAGACCACCGGAACGCGCGGCGCGGCCCGGACGGCCGGGGCGTCCTGCGCGTGGGCCGGGACGGGCGCGAGGAGGGCGAGGCAGAGGGCCGGGAGGGCCAGGATCGCCTGGCGGGTCGTCAGCATCGGGTCCCCTTTACCTTGTTACGCGCCGGTAGCGCGGGCGGTGCGCGCATGGTGGTGCCTGTCGGTACAGAAATCCACCCCCGTGCAGCACCCCGGGACGCATGCGCCCCACCCCACCCGGAGCATTTCAACGGGCGGGTTGACCCATTTACCCGAGAAGATATGAATTGCGACCGGCAACCGCCGGTCTTCTTGCGTCAGCGCACTCGGGAGGATCTGCCGTGACCGTCAGTCTTGAGCAGTTGCGCCGCTGCCACGTCGCCGTCGACCTGGGGGCCGCCAGGACCCGCGTCTACGTCAAGGGAGCCGGACTGGTCGTCGACGAGCCCAGCGTCGCCGCGGTGAACACGCGGACCGGCGCGCTCATCGCCGTCGGCTCCTTCGCCGAGCGGATGACGGGCCGCACGCCCGACTACATCCGGGTCGTACGGCCCGTCTCCGGCGGCACCGTGGTCGACATCGAGATGGCCCAGCGGATGCTGCGTCACCTCCTCGGCGAGAAGCTGCGGCGCGCCCTGCGCCGCAAGCCGCGGCTGCGGGCAGCCGCCTGCACCCCGCACGACGCCGACCCGCTCGCCCAGCGGGCGACCGTCGAGACCCTCGTCGGACTCGGCGCCCGCCGCGTCGAACTGGTCGACACCCTGATCGCGGCGGCCGTCGGCTGCGGCCTGCCCGTGGAGCAGCCGACCGCGACGATGATCATGGTGTGCGGGGCGGCGGCCACCCAGGTGGCGGTCCTCTCCCTCGGCTCGATCGTCACCGCCGAGCGGATCCCCGTCGGCGGCGAGGCCATCGACCACGCCGTGGTCCAGCACCTGCGGCACGCGCACGAGCTGATGCTGCCGAGCCAGGCGGTGCGCCCCCTGCAACTGGCCCTGCACGGCAACGGCATCACCGCCGAGGGCCCGGCCTCCACCCTCATCCACGGCCGCGACGTGGCCACGGGACTCGCCCGCTCCGTCCACGTGGACACCGCGGCCGTCCGGGACGCCATCCACACCCCCCTGACCGCCGTCCTGGACGGCATCGGCAAGATCCTCCGGGAGTGCCCGCCCGACCTGGTCGCGGACCTGACGGACCGGGGGATCATGATGGTGGGAGGCAGCGCCCTGCTGCCGGGCCTGGACCAGATGCTGCGGGACGCGACCGGAATGCCCGTGGCCATCGCCGAACGGCCCGACGTGTGCGCCGTGATGGGTCTCGGCGCGATGCTCGAAGGAAAGATCGCCCCCATGGTCCTCAACCCGCTGTCCGAATGACGCCGGACCCACAGAATCCGCAACCCCGGCCGGCCGCGGCACCGGCGGCGGCACCAGCACCGGCACCAGCACCGGCACCGGCACCGGCACCGGCACCGGCACCGGAAGAGCCGTCCAGCCTTCCCGTGCTCCTGGAGGCGGTCCTCAACGTCGGCTCCGAGCTGGAGCTGCGGACCACCCTCCAGCACATCGTGGAGTCCGCCGCCGAACTGTGCGGGGCGCGGTACGGCGCGCTCGGGGTCGTCGACCCCGAGCGCGCCCGGCTGACCCAGCTGTTCACCGCCGGGATGAGCGAGGCCGAACGGGCCGCCGTCGCCCGCCTGCCCGACGGACGCTCGGGCGTGCTCGGTGCGCTCGTCGACGACCCGCGGCCGCTGATGCTGGACGACCTGACCAAGGACCCCCGCTCGGTGGGCTTCCCGCCCGGCCACCCGCCCATGCGCAGCTTCCTCGGCGTGCCCATCCGGGTGCACACCGAGGTGTTCGGCAACCTCTATCTCACCGAGAAGGCCGGCGGCGGCCCCTTCACCGAGGAGGACCTCGCGCTGGTCCGGGTCCTGGCCTCGCAGGCGGGCATAGCGATCGGCAACGCCCGCCTCTACGAGACCGCCCGCCGCCGGGAGCGCTGGATCGAGGGCGCCGCGGCCGTGACCACCACCCTGCTGGCGGGGCGTCCGGCGGCCGACGCCCTGATGTGCGTGGCCGAGCGCGCCCGGCTCCTCGCGGACGCCGCGGCCGGGGTGGTGCTCCAGCCGACCCCGGAGGGCGGCATGGAGATCGTCGCCGCCTCCACGCACGGGGACCCCGGCGACCTGGTCGGCACGGCCATCGCCCCCGGATCGGCGGTGCTGGAGCAGCTCCTGGGCGGGGAGCCGGTCTTCATCGAGGACTCCGCGACCGATCCCCGGATGACCACCCACGTACGGGAACGCTTCGGCCCCAGCATGATGCTGCCGCTCCAGAGCGGCGGCCAGCTGATCGGCACCCTCGCCCTGCCGCGGGCCAGGGGCGGGCCCGCGTACGACGCGGTGGACCGGCTGCTGGCCTCGCAGTTCGCCTCGCAGGCGGCACTGGCCCTGGTCCTGGCCGACGCCCAGCACGACCGCGAACAGCTCGCGGTGTACGAGGACCGGGACCGGATCGCCCGCGACCTCCACGACCTGGTGGTCCAGCGGCTGTTCGCCACGGAGATGATGCTGGAGAGCACCCGGCGGCGCTCCTCGAACGCCCCGTCGGGGGACACGGTCGGGGAGGAACTGAGCCGGGCCGTGGACGAACTGGACTCCACCATCCAGGAGGTCCGCACGGCCATCTTCGCCCTCCAGCAGCCCCCGAGCGACGCCCCCGCGACCTTCCGGGGCCGGGTCCTGCGCGAGACCGGCGGGGCGGCGGTGCCCCTGGGCTTCCAGCCGTCGGTGCACTTCACGGGGGCGGTGGACGCACTGGTCCCGGATCCGGTGGCGGGCGACCTGCTCTCCGCCCTGCGCGGCGCCCTGGCCGCGGCCCACCGGCGCTCGGGGGTCACCTCCATCCAGGTCCGGGTGGACGCGACCCGGACCCGGGTCCGCCTGACGGTCACGGACGACGGCCGTACCGAGGCGGGGGCCCGAGGGACGACGCTGCGGTGGGAGTCCGCGCTCTAGTACCCGTCGCCGGGGTGGCGGCCGGCCCGCAGCGCCCAGCGGCGCCGGCGGCCGGCGGCGTCCTCCACCGGGCCGCCCCGCAGCTGGCGCCAGTGCGTGCGGTACAGCACGAAGTAGAGGGCCACCACCAGCGCGCACACCTGCATGCCGAGGCCGAGCGTCAGGAAGGACCGCTCGCTCGTCACCAGCGTGCTCAGGTAGCCGAAGTTCATGCCGAAGAAGCCGGTCAGGAACGACAGCGGCAGGAAGATCACCGAGACGATGGCGAGTCGGTTGATCACGAGGTTCTGCCGGTCGGCGACGAGCGAGGCGTAGCTGTCGGCGGCCCGCCGGGTCTCCTCCCGCAGGGCCTCGATCTCCAGCACCACCAGCTGCACCGTGCTCTCGTGCTGGCGGTTCAGCGCCAGCCGCTCCTCCGGGATGTCGTGGTAGGCCATCCTGCGGCGCGTGAGGAACTCCTGGGCGACCGCGGCGTAGGGGAGGAAGGCCCGGTGCAGCCGGGCCGAGCGGCGCCGCAGGTCGGCCAGGCGCTGGACGTCCCTCGGCTCCCAGTGCTCGAACATCGCCTCCTCCACGTCCTCGACCTCCAGCAGCGCTTCGGAAGCGGCCCGGCGGAAGCCCTCCAGCGCACCGTGCAGGAGGAGGAACGCCGTGGTCACAAGGTCGGAGGGCGGGGTCTTCGGCAGCTGCTCGACGAAGTCCTCGATCAGCCCGACGCGACCGTGGTGGACCGTGACGAGGAAGGTCTCGCTCGCGAGCAGGTGGATGCGGGTGACGCGGCCGTCGTCGACCACCGGCACGACGCACCCGGTGGTGCCCTCGTCGTACGTGGCCCGCACGGGTTCGCGGGCCCTGCCGAACCATCCCCAGACCTCGTCGTCCAGCCCGAGCCCGAGGGCGAGCGGCTGCCCGCCGGACAAGGGCTCCTCGCCCAGGTCGATGTCGACGATCACGAAGTCGGAGCCCGCGAGGCGCTCCCGGGCCCGGGACAGGTCCGTGCGCGTGACGACGCCCTCCGGCATCGACACCACCGAAACGATCATCGCCCCTCACCGAGGATGACAGTGCGCCGCCGGACAGACGGGTACGCCCCGGCTCCCCGCTTGATGTCCCCCCGCTCCGGTCACGGGCGCGGGACGCCCGCCCCGAACGTCCGACCTCCACCGGCACGCTACCGTCCGCCCCGGGCGGGGCCGCGGTCCTGGCCGCCGGGTCGCGGACATCCGGGCGACATCACCCGGCCGGGTGCCTCGTGGCGGCCCGCAGCGCGATCCGGGTACTGGACTGCGCCACCCCGGCCTCCCGCTTGAGCCGGCGCAGCAGCGCGTCGAGCGCGGCGGGGTCCGCGGCCCGCGCCCGCACGAGGTAGTCGTACTCCCCCGTCACGTGCACCACCTCGGTGATCCCCGCGAGGGTGGCGACCCGCTGCTCGAACTCCTCGTTGGTCGTGTCCTGCCGCAGGACGAGGTCGATGAAGACCACGAGCCCGCCCCGGGTGTCGGCGGCCGGATCCACGATGACGGTGAACCCGCGGATCACCCCGTCCCGCCGCATCCGGCGCACCCGGTCGGCGGTGGCGTTGGCACTGAGCCCGACGCGGACGCCGAGGTCGCGGTACGAGATCCGCGCATCCTGCTGCAGGATGCCGAGGATTTCCCTGTCGAGGCGGTCCATACCGCGATTCTCGCAGCCGGAGCCGATAAGGGCCGTCCACCGCGCGCCCCCGCACCCCACCCTCCCCTCCATGAGCGAACTCTTCTCCCCCGCCCTGTCGGGCGCGGTCGCGGGCCTGGGCGTGGCGATGCCGATGGGCGCGATGAGCGTGCTGCTGCTCCAGGAGGCGATGCGCCACCGCCGCACGGCGGTGGCCGCGGCGGCGGGCATCGCGGCGGTCGACCTGGGCTATGCGGCCCTGGCCACCGCGGTGGGACCGTGGGTGGCCTCCCGGGTCTCCCCCGTCGAGGCCTGGATCCGCCTCGCCGCGGCCGCGGTCCTCCTGTCCATCGCCGTCCACGCCCTCCTCCGTTCCGCCCGCCCCGCCCCCGCCACCCCTTCGGCCCCGCCGCCGCACGAGGCCCGGGACCCGGGGGGCGGGAACGGCGCCGGAACCGGGGTCGGGAGCGGGGTCGGGAGCGGGGTCGGGAGCGGGGTCGGGACTGGGACCGGGAACGGCGCCGGGCTCGTCAGGGCGTTCGGCCGGTACGTCGGCCTCACCGCCGTGAACCCCACCACCGCCCTCTACTTCGCCGCCCTCACCACCGCCCAGGCCTCCGCCCTCACCACCCCCGCCGCCGCCACCGCCTTCCTCGTCGGAGTCGCCGCCGCCTCCCTCCTGTGGCAGCAGACGCTCGTCGCCCTCGGCGCCTTCGCCGGCCGCAAGATCTCCCCCGCCGCCCGCGCCTGGACCTTCCGCCTCGGATACGGCCTCGTCGCGGCCTACGCCCTGAAGATCGCCTTCCCCCTGCCGGACCTGACATGACCCCATAGGGTGAATCCGTGACGACGACCCGCCTCTCCGCCCGCGCGGCCATCGCCGCCCTCGCCGACCCCGGCAGCTTCACCGAACTCCCGGCGCCCCAGAGGGAGTCCGCCGACGACGGCCCCCTCGGCTGGACCGGCTACGACGCCTCGCGCGCCCGCGCCACGGCCCGTACCGGCGAGCGGGAGTCCGTCGTCACCGGCACCGCCCGCGTCCGGGGCCGCGAAGCCGCCCTGATCGCCTTCGAGTTCGGCTTCCTCGGCGGGTCGCTCGGCGAACGCACCGGGGACCTCCTCGAAGCCGCCTACGCCCATGCCCGCGCGCACCGCCTGCCCCTGGTGTCCCTGATCGCGACCGGCGGCTCCCGCATGCAGGAGGGCATGCTCGCGCTGACGCAGCTCCAGCGCGTGGCCCGGCAGTGCGTGCTGACCCGCGCCGCCGGCCTCCCGCAGATCGCGGTGCTGCGCGACCCCACCACCGGCGGCGGCTGGGCCACCCTCGGTGCGGGGGCCGACGTGGTGCTCGCGCTGCCGGGGGCCCAGGTCGGCTTCGCCGGATCCCGGGTGCGGCCGGCGGACGCCGATCCGGCGGCCTACACCGCCGAGGGGCAGTACGCCGCCGGACACGTGGACGCCGTCGTGCCGCCCGGGGAGCTCCCGGCCGTCCTCGGGGACTGGCTGCGCGTACTGGCCGCACCCCGGGCCACCGCGCCCGTCGAACCCCCGGCCGCGCTGGCCGGCGTAGCGCCCCCGGAGACCGGCTGGGACGCCGTCCGGCAGGCCCGGCACCCGGACCGCCCGCGCGCGCAGGCCTACCTGGAGGCGTACTTCGAGCTGCGCCTGCCCCTGCGCGGGGACCGCTCCGGCGGCGCCGATCCCGGCATGCTGTGCGGGATCGGGCTGCGCGGGGGCCGGGCCGTGGCGTACGCGGCCCAGTGCGGCACCGCCACCCGCCCGGCGGGCTACCGTACGGCGGCCCGCGTGATCCGCCTCGCGGACCGGCTGGGGATCCCGGTGCTCACCCTGGTGGACACCCCGGGAGCGGCCAACGACGCCGCCGCCGAGCACGCGGGCGCCGGCCCGGCCATCGCCGACGCCTTCGCGGCGCTCGCGGCGGCGACGGTCCCGGTGACCACCCTGCTCATCGGCGAGGGAGGCTCGGGCGGGGCGCTGGCCCTGGCCGCCCCGGGGAACACCTGGGTCACCCCCGACAGCTACTTCTCCGTCATCGCCCCGGAGCTGGCGGCGGCCATCCTCAAGCGCCCTTCCGCCGAGGCCCCCGCGACGGCGGACCAGCTCCGCATCCGCCCCCAGGACCTGGTCGCCCTGGGGGTGGCGCGGGGCGTGGTGGCCCCGGCGGCCGGCGCCTAGAAGCGGCCGCGGACGAACCCCGGCCCCGCCGCGGGCTCAGGCCTGCGGGGAGCGGGCGTCGTAGCGGGCGAAGGCGCGCCAGCGCGCGGCGAGCAGGCCCAGCACCAGCACGCAGCCCAGGCCCCCGCCGGTGATGGCGACGGCCGGAGAGGTCAGGTCGGCGACGGTTCCGGCGAGGAAGTCCCCGAGCCGGGGCCCGCCCGCGACGACCACGATGAACACGCCCTGGAGCCGGCCCCGCATCCCGTCGGGGGTCGCGGTCTGCATCATCGTGGAGCGGAACACCATCGAGATCGTGTCGGCGCATCCGGCCAGCGCCAGGAACAGCAGCCCGAGCCACAGGTTGCGGGTCAGCCCGAAGACGGCGATGGCCAGCCCCCACCCGGCGACGGAGAGCAGGATCGCCAGCCCGTGCCGCCGGATCCGCCCCTGCCAGCCGGAGAACAGCCCGCCCAGCAGCGCCCCCACGGCGGGCGCGGCGACCAGCAGGCCGACCGTCTTGGCGTCACCGCCGTACCAGAGCACGGCGATGGCCGGGAACAGCGCCTTCGGCTGGGCCAGCACCATGGCGGCCAGGTCGGAGAAGAAGGTCATCCGGATGTTCGGCCGGGTCCCGAGGAAGCGCAGCCCGTCCAGGACCGAGGCCCGCCCCCGACGCCCCTCCGGCAGCATCGACGGCAGCCGCCACATGGCGTAGAGGGCGGCGACGAAGGTCACCGCGTCGATCAGGTACGCCGCCTGGTAGCCCCACCAGCCGACGATCAGCCCGCCCAGCACCGGGCCCGCCATGGTCCCGGTCGTCATGGTGACGGAGTTCAGCGCGTTGGCGGCGGGCAGCTGCTCCGGGGGCAGCAGCTTCGGGATCATGGCGGACCGGGCGGGCCCGTTCAGTGCTCCGCAGACCGCCTGGAGCGCGACGACGGTGTACAGCAGCCAGACCCGGTGGTAGCCGAGCAGCGCGGCGGCGGCCAGCCCGATCGACAGGACGGTGAGCCCCGAGGCGCTGTAGAGGCCGAGCTTGCGCCGGTCCACGGTGTCGGCGATGGCCCCGCCGTAGAGGCCGAAGGCGACGAGCGGGACGAGCGAGAAGAGGCCGACCAGACCGACCGAGAAGCTGGACCCGGTGATCTCGTAGACCTGGAGCGAGATGGCCAGGGCGGTCATCGCCTGACCCATCCAGGAAATGGTGCCGCCGACCCACAGCCGCCGGTAGTGGGCGGAGCTGCGCAGCGGGGTCAGGTCGGCGAATATGCGCCGCCGGGGGCGGGGCGGGGAGGCGGTACCGGTCACAGCGGATGATAACCACCGCCCCGTCGGGCGGCCCTGGAGCGCGGGTGGTCCTTCACACACCCGCAACGTCCTCCCCACCCGGACCCGCGGCCCCACAACGGGGTGGAGCTTGCCGCTAACCCGCCACTATCACCCGACATTTGACCGAATCGACGTAGCCGTCCGGCCTCCCGTTCGGCTCATGATGAAAGACTCGTATGTCCAGGGAGGCGTAGTGATCGAACCTGGCAACAGCACCACGAGCACCAGTGACACCGGCCGCTCCGGCCATACCGGCGCCCCCGGCGCCCCGGGCTCCGCCGGCAGAAGCACGCGCGTCGCGAGCGGTGTCACCACCCCCCTCACCGTGGGGGTCGAGGAGGAGTTCCTGCTCGTCGACGCCCACACCCTGCGGGTGGTCCCCGCCGCCCCGCTCGTCCTCACCACCGCCGCCGGACTCCCCCAGCAGGTGCACGCCGAGGGGACCCGGTACCAGGTGGAGCTCGCCACCCCGGTCGCCGCATCGGCGGCCACCCTGCGCGCGGACCTCGCGGGCCTGCGGCGCACCCTCGCCGCGGCGGCCCGCGCGCACGGCTGCCGGCTGCTGGCCGCCCCCTCACCCGTGGTGGCCGTGGAGGGGCCGCTGCACCTGACCGACGACGAGCCGCGCCAGCGCGAGCAGCACCGCCGGTTCGGCGCCCTGACCGACACCCTGGTCAGCTGCGGCCGCCACATCCACATCGGCACCCTCGACGTGGACACGGCGGTGGCCGTGTCCAACCGGGTCAGACCATGGCTGCCCACGCTGATCGCGCTGGCCGCCAACTCCCCCTTCTGGGGCGGCCGCGACACCGGCCACTCCAGCTGGCGGGCGATGGCCTGGTCGGGCTGGCCCTCCGCGGGCCCGCCCCCGCACTTCACGTCCACGGCCCACTTCCGGCGCTCGGTGCAGACCCTGCTCGGCTCGGGGGCGGCCCTGGACACGAAGATGGTCTACTGGGACCTCCGCCCCTCCGGGAACTGGCCCACGCTCGAAATCCGGGCGCCCGACATGTCCCCGGACATCGACACGGCCGTCCTCCAGGCCGAGCTGGGCCGCGCCCTGGTGGCGACGGCCCTGCGCGAGCTCGCGGAGCAGCGGCCCGATCCGCCCGTACGGGACGACGTACTGCGTCTCGCGCGCTGGCGGGCGGCGCACGACGGGCTGGAGGGCTTCGGCCTGGACCCGTACACGGGCGCCGAGCTCCCCGCGGCCGATCTCGCGGAGGCGCTGCTCGACCTGGTCGCCCCGGAACTGGCCGCGGCCGGTGACCTCGACCACGCGGCGAAGACCCTCGGCGGTCTGCTGCGCGACGGCTCGGGCGCGGCCCGCCAGCGCGCGGCGTTCGCGCGCCGGCACGACCTGACGGACGTACTACGCCACCTGGTGGAGGAGACGGAGAACTTCTAGACCCCGGGCGCGGGGTGACGGGGCCGCTGGTGCGCGGGACGGGCACCCGCGGCCCCGTCGCGTACGGGCGCGGGCCGGGGGTGACGGCCGCACCGGGGGCGGCCGAAGGCGGTCCGGCGGCGACCCGGTGCGACCCCGGACGGGGTCTCTCTCAGAGCCAGCCCCGCTGGGCGGCGCGGAGACCGGCCTCGAAGCGGCTCGTCGCGTCGAGGCGTTCCATCAGCCCCGACATCTGGCGGCGCACGGTGCGCAGGGAGACCCCGAGGCGTTTGCCGGCGGCCTCGTCGGTCATCCCGGAGGCCAGCAGCTTCAGCAGTTCCCGCTCGGCCGCGGTGATCCCGTCATCCCCGGCCTGCTCACGTGCGGCGCCGAGGGGGACGGCCGTCCCCCAGGTCTGCTCGAAGAGGGTGACGAGCGAGGCGACGATGCCGGGGGCCGTGGTGCACAGCGCGCCGAGCCTGGAGTTCTCGGGGTCGATGGGGACCACGGCGGTGGCCCGGTCGAAGATCACCAGACGGGGCGGCAGGACCGGGCTGGTGCGCACCTGGCCACCCCGCTCGGTGGTCCACTGCGCGTAGGCGAGGGTGGCCGGATCGTTGCGGGCGCTGTCCTGGTAGACCACCCGCATGGCGACCTTCCGGTTGAGCGCGTCCTCGTCCAGGGGCCGCGACGCGTCCAGGCTCGCCTGGGACTGCGCGCCGCCCGGCATGATCGCGAGGCACTCCCGGACGAGTCCCTTGGCGAGCACTTCCAGCCGGGACTGGATGGCGTCGAGCCCGACGAGCCGTTCGGCGCCGTCGGTCTCCGTGTTCGGCCGCAGGGTCGCGAACTCCGCGACGGCGCGGGCGGCGGCCGCCTTGCTGAGCGCCAGCTCCTGCTGTCGGCGGATCAGGTCTTCCTCCTGGCGGCGCAGGATCTGCTCCAGCCCCGCCTCGGGGCTGACGGCCCGCAGTCCGCCGGAGTTCTCCCGGGAGGGAGTGAGCAGATCGAGGTCGACGAGCCGGTCGAGCCCGTCGCGCACCTGCTCCTCCGTCAGCCCGAGCCGGGCGCCGAGTTCGGCCACTCCCCCGGTCGGATCCGCGAGCATTTCGCGGTAGACGCGCTCCACGTGCGAGTCCAGTCCCAGCGCTTCGAGCATGCTTCAGCCCCCCGGCACGAATCCCCTGCCGACGGACTGAGGCCCGTCGGTGTCATGATCCTAAAGGTGGCCTGATCAGAACGGTGGACGGCACCAAGGTGACAGGGCACTTTGGTGCCACCCGCTTCCCCTTCTGCACTCCCCCGACGGCCAGCAGGATGGTGTTCACCGGGACGGCGGGGCACGGAGCCCCACCCCAGGCCAGGGCCGAAAGGCCGGACCGGAGCAGCGCGCCCCGTCTCGTCCGCTCGTGTTTCCAGGGGGATTCCATGTCTCGCACCGCTCGCCTGATCGCTGCCGCCGGCCTCACCACCGTGTTCTCCTTCACCGCCCTCGCGGTCGCCGCCACCGCCGCCCCCCAGGTGATCGGCTGGGACTCGGTCCGCGCCGCCGGTCCGGCCGTCATCGGCTGGGACTCGGCGCCCGCCGACACGGCGGTCATCGGCTGGGACTCGGTCCGCGCCGCGGGCCCGGCCGCCCCCCAGGTCATCGGCTGGGACTCGGCGCCCGCGGACAAGGCCGTCATCGGCTGGGACTGACCCCCCTGCGGCCCCGAGCCGCCCCCGCACACGCGAAAGGCGGCCCCGAGGGGCCGCCTTATCGTTTCTGCATGCCGTGTGTGCAGAGGTGGGGCGGGTGGGACTCGAACCCACGGCCGACGGATTATGAGTCCGCTGCTCTAACCGGCTGAGCTACCGCCCCTTTACGGCGTGGCGCGTACATGTGTGCGCGCCGTCTGCCGCAGCATAGCCGCTCATACGATCTCCTGCTCCGGATGCCTCGCATGATCGGCTTCGCCTGCTCAGAGAGACCGCGCCGAGTGCTGCCCGGTTCCCCGTTCAGGGCAAAAAGAAAGAGGACCCGCCCGGGGTCCTCTTCTCTCCTGCTCCCCCGACTGGACTCGAACCAGTAACCTGCCGGTTAACAGCCGGCTGCTCTGCCAATTGAGCTACAGGGGACCGCGCTCCCCCGACTGGACTCGAACCAGTAACCTGCCGGTTAACAGCCGGCTGCTCTGCCAATTGAGCTACAGGGGATTGCTGCGGTGCATCGAACAGCCCACCTCCGGCCTTGCCGGGGGGCGAGTGCCCGTTGCGAGTCATAGATTAGCGCAAGCAGGGGGGTGCTCCGCCAATCGGTATCGACGGCAGGCCGGGCACCACACGACGAAGGGTGACAGGCATGCGGTACAAGGTCACGTTCGTGGTCGGACTGGCCCTCGGGTACGTGCTCGGGACCCGGGCCGGACGGGAGCGGTACGAGCAGCTGAAGAAGTCGGTCCGGGGGTTCGTGCAGAACCCGGCTGTCCGCAACGCCGCCGAGACGGCCGGCCAGAGCGGGCGCGCCTTCGCGGGCAAGGCGTTCGCCGCGGTGGGCGACAAGGTGGGCGACGCCGTGCCGGACTCCCTCTCCGAGCGTGTCCGCGGTCTGCGCGGCCGGGGCGGCGCCGGTTCCGAGGACGAGTGGGGCACCAGCAACACCTGAGGGCCGTTCCGGACGAGTCGAGTCCGGCCCGGCGTGCGGCAGAATTCTCCGCATGGGGATAGTCGCCGGGCTGGACAGCTCTTCCACCTTCACTCGCATCGTGGTCTGTGACACCGACACGGGCGCCGTGCTGCGCCAGGGCTACGCGCCCCATCCGCAGCCCGCCGGTGAGACGGTCCCCCACGAGACCGACCCGCAGGCCTGGCTGCTCTCCCTCGGCGAAGCCGCCGGCGGCGGACTGCTGGAGGGCGTCCAGGCCATCGGCGTCTCCGCGCAGCAGCACGGCGTCCTGCCGTTGGACTCTCAGGGCGCGCTCGTCCGGCCCGCCCTGGTCGGCAACGACAAGCGCGGCCAGGTCGCCGCCGCCGATCTCGTCGAGGCGCTGGGCGGCCGGCAGGCCTGGGTCTCGGCCGTCGGCTCCGTCCCGCACTCCGCCCAGCCGATCACGAAGCTCGCCTGGCTGGCCCGTACCGAGCCGGAGGCCGCACGCCGGGTGGCGGTGGTGATGTCCCCGCACGACTGGCTCGTCTGGCAGTTGCTCGGCCGCCCCGCCCGCCGCACCACCGACCGGGCCGGGGCGTCCGGGACCGGGTACTGGTCGGCGGCCACCGGTGCCTACCGTCCCGACCTGGTCGAGCTCGCGCTCGGGCACCAGGCGCTGCTGCCCGAGGTGCTCGGGCCCGCCGACGCCGCCGGGACGACCCCCGAGGGACTGCTGATATCGGCCGGGACCGGGGAGACCACGGCCGCCGCGCTCGGCCTGGGCCTGGGGCCCGGCGACGCGGTGGTCTCGCTGGGCGCGTCGGGCTCGGTGATGGCGGTGCACCACGAGGCGCTGCTGGAGCCGAGCGGGCTGATCACCTCCCTGGCCGACGCGGGTGGCATGCACCTGCCAGTGGTGAACACCTCGAACGCCGTACGGGTCCTGCGCGGCACCGCCGAAATGCTGGGCACCGACCTGGAAGGTCTCAGCGCGCTCGCGCTCAAGTCGACCCCCGGTGCACACGGACTCGTGCTCCTGCCGTACCTGGAGGGGGAGCGCACCCCCAACCTCCCGCACAGCGCGGGCACCCTGTCGGGGCTGCGCCGGGACTCGATGAAGCCCGAACACCTCGCGCGGGCGGCCTTCGAGGGCATGCTCTGCGGGCTGGTGGACGCCCTCGACGTGCTGCGCCACCGGGGGGTGCCGATCCGGCGGGTGTTCCTGCTGGGCGCGGCGGCCGAACTGCCCGCCGTACAGGCCGCGGCCCCGGGGCTGTTCGGCACGCAGGTCGTCGTCCCCGCGCCCGCGGACTACGCGGCGCTCGGCGCCGCACGTCAGGCGGCCTGGGCGCTCGGGGTGCGGCAGGGCACGCTGGCCCCGCACACCCCGCCGGTCTGGCCGGCCGCGGCGGCGCAGGTCTTCGAGCCGGGCGACGAACTCCCGGCCTGGCAGGCGGTGCGCCAGCAGTACGCGACGACGCGCGAGCAGCTCCACCCGGGCGCCTTCCAGGGCTAGCCCGCACCGCCGGCCCCGCGCCGGGGCCCTCCACCGGACCCGGCGCGGCGTAGGTCGCGGGGTGCGCGGTGGCCTACTCCTTTTGACCGGGCTTTGCGAAAACGGGTGGGGATCACCCGTCCGGTTGGCACAAGATGGACCGAACCCCCTCGATCATGCCGACCGGAGCCTGCGCGTGCTCATACGACTTTTGCGGACCCACCTCGGTCCGTACCGGAAACCGATCACCGTACTGGTGCTGCTGCAGCTGCTGCAGACCAGTGCGAGCCTCTACCTGCCCACCCTCAACGCGGACATCATCGACAACGGTGTCGTCAGCGGCGACACCGGTTACATCCTGCGCTTCGGCGCGCTGATGCTCGGCGTCTCCCTCGTGCAGCTCGTGTGCAACGTCGGCGCCGTCTACTACGGCGCCCGCACCGCGGCCGCACTCGGCCGGGACGTCCGCGCCGCCGTCTTCGACCGGGTGCAGAGCTTCTCCGCCCGCGAACTGGGCCAGTTCGGCGCACCCTCGCTGATCACCCGGACGACGAACGACGTCCAGCAGGTCCAGATGCTGACCCTGATGACCTTCACCCTGATGGTCTCGGCGCCGATCATGTGCGTCGGCGGCATCGCCATGGCGCTCTCCCTCGACGTGAAGCTGTCGGGCGTGCTCCTCGCGGTGGTGCCCGTGCTCGGTCTCGCGGTCGGTGCGATCGTCTTCAGGACGCGGCCGCTGTTCCGCCAGATGCAGGACCGCCTCGACACCGTGAACCGGGTGCTGCGCGAGCAGATCACCGGCAACCGCGTGATCCGCGCGTTCGTCCGCGACGGCTACGAGGAGGAGCGGTTCCGCACCGCGAACTCCGACCTGACCGGCGTCTCGCTCGCCTCGGGCAAGCTGCTGGCGCTGATGTTCCCGACCGTCATCGTCGTCGTGAACATCTCCAGCGTGGCCGTCATCTGGTTCGGCGCCATGCGCGTGGACAGCAACGGCATGGAGATCGGCCAGCTGACGGCCTTCCTGGCCTACCTGATGCAGATCGTCATGTCCGTGATGATGGCCACCTTCATGTTCATGATGGTGCCGCGCGCCGAGGTCTGCGCCGAGCGCATCCAGGAGGTCCTGGACACCGAGTCCAGCGTGGTCCCGCCGGCCGAGCCGGTCCGCAAGCTCCTGCGGCGCGGGCAGCTGGAACTGCGCGGCGCCGACTTCCGCTACCCGGGCGCCGAGGCGCCGGTGCTGCGCGGGGTGGACCTGGTGGCCCGCCCCGGCGAGATCACCGCGGTGATCGGCTCCACCGGCAGCGGCAAGTCCACGCTGCTCGGCCTGGTCCCCCGGCTCTTCGACGCGACCGGCGGCGACGTGCTGGTCGACGGGGAGGACGTGCGCCGGCTCGACCCGGAGCTGCTGGCCAGGACGGTCGGCATCGTCCCGCAGAAGCCGTACCTGTTCTCCGGAACGGTCGCCTCCAACCTCCGCTACGGGCGCCCGGACGCCAGCGACGAAGAGCTGTGGCACGCCCTGGAGGTGGCCCAGGCCAGGGAGTTCGTCTCCGAGCTGCAGGGCGGGCTCGACGCGCCCATCACCCAGGGCGGAACGAACGTCTCCGGCGGCCAGCGCCAGCGTCTGGCGATCGCCCGCACCCTGGTGCAGCGGCCCGAGATCTACCTCTTCGACGACTCCTTCTCCGCCCTGGACTACGCGACGGACGCGGCGCTCCGCTCGGCGCTCGCCCGCGAGACCGAGGAGGCGACGGTGGTCATCGTGGCGCAGCGGGTCTCCACGATCCGCGACGCCGACCGGATCATCGTCCTCGACGAGGGCCAGGTGGTCGGCGAGGGCCGCCACCACGAGCTGATGGCCGGCAATGAGACCTACCGGGAGATCGTGCTCTCCCAGCTGACGGAGGCGGAGGCCGCATGAGCGGGCCCGGAGGACGGATGATGATGGGCCCGGCCCAGAGGTCCATGGACTTCAAGGGGTCGGGCAAGCGGCTGCTGCGGCAGCTGGCGCAGGACCGGGCCAAGCTCTGGGGCATGGTCGCGGCCGTGTTCGCGAGCGTGGCCTGCGCGGTGGTCGGACCGAAGATCCTCGGCGAGGCCACCGACCTGGTGTTCGCCGGGATCGTCGGCCGGCAGATGCCGGCCGGCATATCCAAGGAGCAGGCCCTGGAGGGTCTGCGCGCCAAGGGTCAGGACGGGATGGCGGACATGCTGTCCGGCACCGACTTCACCCCGGGCGAGGGCATCGACTTCGGCGCCGTCGGGGTCGTGGCGATCTGGGCGCTGGTGGTGTTCACGCTGGCGGGGCTGCTCATGCTGGTCGCGACGCGGCTGTCGAACCACGTCATGAACGGCACCGTGTACCGGATGCGCGAGGAGCTCCAGGCGAAGCTGTCGCGGCTGCCGCTGTCGTACTTCGACCAGCAGCAGCGCGGCGAGGTGCTCAGCCGGGCGACGAACGACATCGACAACGTCGGGCAGACCCTGCAGCAGACGATGGGTCAGCTGCTGAACTCGCTGCTGACGATCGTCGGCGTGCTGACGATGATGTTCTGGATCTCGCCGCTGCTGGCGCTGGTCGCGCTGCTGACCGTACCGGTCTCGATCTTCGTCGCGGCGAAGATCGGCAAGAAGTCGCAGCCGCAGTTCGTGGCGCAGTGGAAGAGCACCGGCGCGCTGAACGCGCACATCGAGGAGATGTACTCCGGCCACACCCTGGTGAAGGTCTTCGGGCGGCAGAAGGAGTCGGCGGCGGTCTTCGCCGAGCAGAACGAGGAGCTCTACCGGGCCTCCTTCAAGGCGCAGCTGGTCAGCGGCATCATGCAGCCGGTGATGTTCTTCATCTCGAACATCAACTACGTGCTGATAGCCGTGGTCGGCGGTCTGCGGGTGGCCTCTGGCACCCTGTCGATCGGTGACGTGCAGGCCTTCATCCAGTACTCGCGCCAGTTCTCGATGCCGCTGACGCAGGTGGCCTCGATGGCGAACCTGGTGCAGTCGGGCGTCGCGTCGGCGGAGCGGGTGTACGAGCTGCTGGACGCGCAGGAGCAGGAGCCGGACGCAGAGGTTCCGGAGCGTCCGGAGCAGCTGCGCGGCCAGGTCACCCTCGACAAGGTGGCCTTCCGCTACGAGCCCGACAAGCCGCTCATCGAGAACCTCTCGCTGAGCGTGGAGCCGGGCCAGACGGTCGCGATCGTCGGGCCGACGGGCGCCGGCAAGACCACGCTGGTCAACCTGTTGATGCGGTTCTACGAGGTCACGGGCGGGGAGATAGCCCTCGACGGGGTGGACATCGCGAAGATGACCCGCGAGGAGCTGCGCTCCGGGATCGGCATGGTGCTCCAGGACACCTGGCTGTTCGGCGGCACGATCGCGGAGAACATCGCCTACGGCGCTTCGCGCGAGGTCACCCGCGCGGAGATCGAGGAGGCCGCGCGGGCGGCGCACGCCGACCGCTTCGTCCGCACCCTGCCGGACGGCTACGACACGGTGCTGGACGACGAGGGCGCGGGCGTCAGCGCGGGCGAGAAGCAGCTGATCACGATCGCCCGGGCGTTCCTGTCGGACCCGGTGATCCTGGTGCTCGACGAGGCGACGAGCTCGGTGGACACCCGTACCGAGGTGCTGATCCAGAAGGCGATGGCGCGCCTGGCGCACGGCCGTACGTCCTTCGTGATCGCGCACCGGCTGTCCACGATCCGCGACGCGGACGTGATCCTGGTGATGGAGAACGGCTCGATCGTGGAACAGGGCACCCACGAGGAGCTGCTGGCCTCGGACGGCGCGTACGCGCGCCTGTACGCGGCGCAGTTCGCCCAGGCGGTCGCCGAGGTCGACTAGCTTCGGCCGGGCTGCGACAAGGGGGCGCCCCTCGGGGCGCCCCCTTCCGCACGTCCGGGCGGGCCGGTCAGTCGAGGTAGCCGCGCAGTTGGTCGGCGAAGGCGTGGTCGCGCAGTTTGTTGAGGGTCTTGGACTCGATCTGGCGGATCCGTTCGCGGGTCACGCCGAAGATCCGGCCGATCTCCTCCAGGGTGCGCGGCCGCCCGTCGGCGAGCCCGTAGCGGAGCTGGACCACCTTGCGCTCGCGCTCCCCGAGGGTCGACAGCACGGCTTCCAGGTGCTCGCGCAGGAGGAAGAACGCGGCGGACTCCACGGGGGAGGCGGCGTCGCCGTCCTCGATGAGGTCGCCGAGGGCCACGTCGTCCTCCTCGCCGACCGGCGCGTGCAGGGAGACCGGCTCCTGCGCGAGGCGGAGCACCTCCAGCACCCGCTCGGGGGTCAGCTCCAGGTGGACGGCGACCTCTTCGGCGGTGGGTTCGTAGCCGCGCTCCTGGAGCATCCGGCGCTGGACGCGCACGACACGGTTGATCAGCTCCACAACGTGGACGGGCACGCGGATGGTGCGGGCCTGGTCGGCGAGGGCCCGTGACATCGCCTGCCGGATCCACCAGGTGGCGTAGGTGGAGAACTTGTAGCCGCGGGCGTAGTCGAACTTCTCGACGGCCCGGATCAGTCCGAGGTTGCCCTCCTGGACCAGGTCGAGCATGGTGAGGCCGCGTCCGACGTAGCGCTTGGCGACGGAGACGACCAGGCGCAGGTTCGATTCGATCAGCCGGCGCTTGGCCATCCGGCCCATGACGACGAGCCTGTCGAGGTCCACGGCGAGCTGGGAGTCGAGGTCGGCGGCGCCGCCGAGCTTCTCCTCGGCGAAGAGCCCGGCTTCCACCCGCCGTGCGAGGTCGACCTCCTCGGCGGCGGTGAGCAGCGGGATCCTGCCGATCTCGCGCAGGTACTGCCGGAAGAGGTCCGCGGAGGGTCCGGCCCCGCCGCCCTCCGCGCCGCGGGCCCGGGGCGGGGGCGCGTGCTCGATCGGTTCCAGGACCTCGGGCCCCTCGTCGGCCGCTCCGTCCTCGGCCGCTCCGTCCTCGGCCGCCTCGGCCGCCGGATCCGCCGCTTCGTCCACGGCCTCGTCCACGGCCTCGTCCGCCCTTCGGGCCTCGGGAGCGGCGGCGGTCCGGGCCGTGCCGGTCGCATCGGCGGTTTCGTCGACCGGCCGGCTCACGTTCACGGTCAGGGTCTGGGTCTGCACGGGGGCGACCTCCAGGGCTGGCGAGGACTCAAGCACCGCACCTCAGTGTGGGGTACGACACATCGCCGCCACGAGGGGCGTGCGAGCACTTTCTGAGTCCGGTGCGTGACCGGATGGTTACCCCCCGCCGGGAACCCCGATGCGGATCGGACGCATGTCCGAGATGATCGACATCATGTCTTCGTACGGAACCTACGAAACCCACGTGACGGTCCTGTGTCCGGACGCGGCGGAGCTGGCCCGGCTCGAATCATGGGCCGGGGCACGGGAGTTGAAGGTCACGCACATCACGCCGGTCCGGGGCCGGGCACGCTCCCGGTCGATGCTGACGCTGCCGGACCGCACGGGTCACGAGAGGCTGGTGCCGCAGCTGCGGGCGGCGGGCTTCGACCCGGTCCGGGTCAAGGTGGAGACGGTGCCCTGGAGCACGGAGCCGGCGGGCCCAGGCGGGGGCTACCACGAACACCACCTGCGGCTGCTGCTGCCGCCCGGGTACGACCACGGGGCGCTGGAGGCGCTGGTGCTCCCGCACGGGGCCCGTCTGTCGTGGACGGCCGGCGGCGGCCGGCCGGGGTCCGGTGGCGCGGGAGCGGAGCAGGAGCGGTACGTGACCCAGCGGGTGCGCGGCAGCGCCTCGCGGGCGGCGGCGGCCTGCGACACGCTGATCGCGGAACTGGTGGCGGCCGGCTACGAGATCGCGTGCGAGTTGCGCGAACTCGTGCTCTACGACAGCGACCTGTCGCCGGCGGGCCCGGCGGACGGGCCGGAGCCGGGCGGCGAGAAGCCGGGCGGCGAGCGGCGGAGCGGGGAGGGGCGGGCCGGGAAGGGGTGGCCCGGGAAGGGGCGGGCCGGGGAGGGGCTTTAGGCCATCCAGAAGAAGACGGCCGTCATCCGCTTGTCCTCCAGGGTCGTGCCCCAGTAACCGGTCGCGCTGTGGATCAGGTTGGCGGAGTAGAGCAGGAGCCGGTTGTAGCGGTGCGGGACGCGGACGTCCTCGGTGAAGGAGTCCTCGGGGACGAAGCGGGTGCCCAGGGCGTCGACCAGGTTGTTGTGCGGGGCGAGGACCTGGTTGCCGCCGAGGACGCCGCCGGGGAGGCTCTGGCGGTAGAAGCTGGTGCCGCAGTCCTTCGGGGTGCCGGGGCTGAGGTAGAGCACGGCGGCGTAGCGGCACAGGGTGCGGGAGTCGGTGTGCGGGCGGGGATCGCACTCGCCCTCGCCGACGACCTGGACGCAGTTGTGGTTGAAGGTGCCGGCGCCCTCCGGGTTCTCGGGCCAGATCCGCCGGGCGCCCGTCGCCTGTCGCACCAGCCTTTCCACGCGGGCCAGTTCGGGCGGCTCCAGACCGGGCATGGCCCGCAGTCCCGGCCAGGGCTCGGGCTTGTGCGGGGCCCCCTGGACCCAGTCCTCCTTGGCCAGGCAACGGGCCCGGACGGCGTCCACGTCGGGCAGCACGTCGTCCAGGACCCAGTAGTCGCGGCCTCGGGTCGGCTTGCGGTACGGAAGCACCGGGAGGGCGCGGGAGGCCGGAGGCTGCTGGGGGCGGAATACCATGGCCGGAACGGTAGTTCGGGGCTCTCGACCCCGCGCCAAAGCGTCGACCAAGACTGCGGCAAGAGATGGTCTCGGTACCGTCGGGCGGGCTACGCCGGCTCGACGCGGACCGCGCACACCTTGAACTCCGGCATCCGGGAGACGGGGTCCAGGGCGGGGTTGGTGAGGGAGTTGGCGCGCCCCTCCCCCGGCCAGTGGAACGGCATGAACACCGTGTCGGCCCGAATGGTGTCGGTGACGCGGGCCGGGGCCACCGCCCGTCCCCGACGGGAGGTCACCGCGAGCGGGGTGCCGTCGCTCACCCCGAGCCGGGCTGCCAGGCGCGGGTGGAGTTCCACGAAGGGGCCGGGCGCGGCGGCGTTGAGCTCGGGCACCCGGCGGGTCTGGGCGCCGGACTGGTACTGGGCGACGACCCGGCCGGTGGTGAGCAGCAGGGGGTAGTCGGCGTCGGGGGTCTCGGCGGCGTCCCGGTGGGCGACGGGCACGAAACGGGCCCGGCCGTCGTCGGTGGCGAAGCGGTCCAGGAAGAGCCGGGGCTCTCCCGGCGAGCCCTCGGGGCAGGGCCAGAAGACGCCCTGTTCGGCTTCGACGCGGGCGTAGGAGATGCCGGAGTAGTCGGCCGGGCCGCCGGCGGAGGCGCGGCGGAGTTCCTCGAAGACCTCCTCCGGGTCGGTGGGGAAGCCCTTCTCCACTCCGAGGCGGCCGGCGAGCCCGTGCAGCACCTCCAGGTCGCTGCGGACCCCGGGCGGCGGGGTGAGGGCGCGGCGGCGCAGCAGGACGCGGCCCTCCAGGCTGGTGGTGGTGCCGGTCTCCTCCGCCCACTGGGTCACGGGCAGGACCACGTCCGCGAGGGCGGCCGTCTCGGAGAGGACGACGTCGGCGACGGCGAGGAAGTCCAGGGCGCGGACGCGTTCCTCCACGTGGGCGGCGCGGGGTGCGGAGACCACCGGGTTGGAGCCCATCAGGAGCAGGGCCCGTACGTCGGTGCCGAGGGCGTCGAGGAGTTCGTAGGCGCTGCGTCCGGGGCCTGGCAGGGTGTCGGGGTCGACTCCCCAGACCCCCGCGACGTGCGCGCGGGCCGCCGGGTCGGTGAGCTTGCGGTACCCGGGGAGCTGGTCGGCCTTCTGGCCGTGCTCGCGGCCGCCCTGGCCGTTGCCCTGGCCGGTGAGGCAGCCGTAGCCGGACAGGGGGCGGCCGGCCCGGCCCGTGGCGAGGCAGAGGTTGATCCAGGCGCCGACGGTGTCGGTGCCCTTGGACTGCTGTTCCGGGCCGCGCGCGGTGAGGACCATGGCGGAGGGGGCGTCGCAGAACATCCCCACCGCCTCGCGGAGCCGGGGCACCGGTACCCCGGTGATCCGTTCCACCAGCTCCGGCCAGTGGGCCATGGCGGCGGCCCGCGCCTCCTCCCAGCCGGTGGTGCGCGCGGCGATGAACTCCTCGTCGGTGCGGCCCTCGGCGACCACCAGGTGCAGCAGCCCGAGGGCGAGGGCGAGGTCGGTGCCGGGGCGCGGGGCCAGGTGCAGGTCGGCCTGCTCGGCGGTGCGCGTGCGGCGCGGGTCCACGACGATCAGGGTGCCGCCGTTCGCCTTGAGCTCGGTGAGATAGCGCAGGGCGGGGGGCATGGTCTCGGCCAGGTTGGAGCCGACGAGGATCACGCAGCCGGTGCGCGGGACGTCCTCCAGCGGGAAGGGCAGGCCGCGGTCGAGCCCGAACGCCCGCTGGTGCGCGGCGGCGGCCGAGGACATGCAGAACCGGCCGTTGTAGTCGATCTGGGAGGTCCGCAGGGCGACGCGGGCGAACTTGCCGAGGGTGTACGCCTTCTCGTTCGTCAGCCCGCCGCCGCCGAAGACGCCGACCGCGTCGGGGCCATGCGCGCGGGCGGTGCGGGCGAGGCCCGCGGCGACGGCGTCGAGGGCCTCCTCCCAGGTGGCCGGGACGAGCCGCCCGGCGTGGGTGCGGACGAGCGGTTCGGTCAGGCGCACCCGGGAGGAGAGCACGGCGGGGGCGGTGCGGCCCTTGCCGCACAACGCGCCCCGGTTGACGGGGAAGTCGGCCCGCTCCTCGACCGTCACCGTGGTGCCGTCCGGGGTGGGACGCAGCAGCATCCCGCACTGGAGCGCGCAGTACGGGCAGTGGGTGGCGGTGGGGGCGGCGGCTTCCGGCGTGGACATGCGTCCAGCCTGCTCCGGGGGTGTTACACGGGTCGCGCCCCCGCGTTACGGACAGGGGTTCTCCCCCTCAGCGCCGTCCCGCGGGGACGGTGAGGGGGACGGCGAGGAGAACGGCAGGCGGTACTCGGGCCGGTCCGGGACCTCGACGTACTCGATCCGGCCGTGGAGGACGTCGAGGATCAGCATGCCCCGGTCGGGGAGCAGGGGCACGTTGCGGAAGCCGGGCCGTAGGGGGTGCCCGGCACGTGCGTGCCGGGCACCCCGGATGCTCTGGCAGAAGTCGTCCGCACAGCCGCACGCCCCGTCACTGGCCGGTCAGGTACTTCACCGTCAGGCCGGCCGTCCAGCCGCCGTCCACGGCCAGCTCGGCGCCGGTCACGTATCCGGCGGCGTCCGAGAGCAGGAAGGCGACGGCGGCGGCGATCTCCTCGGGGACACCGACCCGGCCGAGGGGGGCGCCGGGGTAGTTGCCCTCGCCGGCCTGGATGCCGATAGGGGCCGTCATCGGGGTCAGCGTCATGCCCGGGTGCACCGAGTTCACCCGGATCCCCGCCTCGGCGAGCTCGACCGCGCCGATCTTCGACAGGCCGCGCACGCCCCACTTGGAGGCCCCGTACCCGGCGGTGAGGGCGAGTCCGGTGAGCCCGGCCGCGGAGGAGATGTTGACGATGGAACCGCCGCCGTTCGCCCGGAGCAGCGGGATCGCCGCCTTGATCCCGATGAACACGCCGACCAGGTTGATCTCGACGACCCGGCGGAAGTGCTCGACGCTCTCGTGCTCCAGGAACCGGCCGGTGGATATGCCCGCGTTGTTGACGAGCCCGTCGATCCGGCCGAACTCGGCGACCGCGTGCTCCAGGGCCGCCTGCCAGTCGTCCTCGCTGGTCACGTCGTGCCGCAGGAAGCGGGCCGCGTCGCCGAGCTTCGCCGCGGTCGCGGCGCCCTCCGCCTCCAGCACGTCGGTGATCAGAACCCGGCCGCCGCCGTCCACGACGGCCTGCGCGACCGCCGCGCCGAGCCCCCGGGCCCCACCGGTGATGACGACGACCTTGCCGCTCAGATCCACAACAGCCACGGTTCCACGCCCCTGCCAGACAGATCGGTATATGACTAATCGGCATAGCCGATCGCGGCGTCAGTCTGCCAGACCGCCCAGGGCCCGCGACACCCCCTCCTCCTTCGGCCCGAGGAACGTCGGATCCGGTCGGAGGACCGCGTCCAGCGCCGCCTTGCCCGCCGCGAACACCTCGCGGGCCCCGCCGTAGTACCAGGTCGCGTCGTGCGCGTCGTCGACCCCGACCCCGTACGCGTCCACACCCGCGGCCTGGCACAGGGCCACGGCCCGGTGTATGTGGAACCCCTGGCTGACCAGGACCGCCCGGTGCACCCCGAAGATCTCCCGGGCCCGCACGCAGGAGTCCCAGGTGTCGAAGCCGGCGTAGTCGCTGACCACCCGCCCGTCCGGGACCCCGTGAGCGGTGAGGTAGGTCCGCATCGCGTCGGGCTCGTCGTACTCCCGGCGGCTGTTGTCCCCCGTGACCAGGACCACCTTCACCTTGCCGGCGCGGTACAGCTCCACGGCCGCGTCGAGCCGGTTGGCCAGGTACGGGGTCGGGCGGCCGTTCCACAGCCCCGCCCCGAAGACCACGGCCACCTCCGCCGCGGGCGCGCGGGCGGTGGTCCGCAGCCGGTCGGCCGCGCTCACGTGGGTCCACGTCGCGGGCAGCAGCGCCAGCACGCACAGCCCCATCACGACCCGCACCGCCCGCCGCCTCGCCCGCACCGTCCGCGGCCACCCCGCCCGCGACCGCCCGGACCCCGCACCGAGCTCCGGCCCGGCAACCACCACCCCGCCCGTCACCCGGTCCGTCACCCCGTCCCTCACCACGCCCGAACTCGCCCCCGCGCCCGTCCCCACGCTCGCGTTCCCGCCCGCGCCCATGTCGGCGCCCACGCCCTTACCCATGCCCGTACCCACGTCCGTACCCGCGTCCGTACCCGCGTCCGCACTCAGGTCCGTGCCCGCGTCCGTACCCGCGCCCCTGCCCGCGCCCGCGCCCCTGACCTGCTCCGGCTTCCCCATGACCGATCCCCCCTCGCTCCACGCCTCGTTCGCACGGATTGACGAACCGCCCCGGCCCGCCAGTTCCACCCGCCCCCGCTTTCACCCGTACGAATGAGCGAGTGAGCCGGCCGAAACGACCCGTCACCCCGGCGCAACGCCCACGCAACCTCCGGCGCGCAGTATCGGTTCATGACGGAGCCGGTGCACCCTCCCGAAACCCTTCCCCTCCCCCTCCCCTTCGGCAGCGCGGCCGAGCTGCTGTCCCGGATCACCGACCAGCTCGGCACCCAGCTCAGCGGACTGCGCCCGCCACGCGCCCGGCACCACGGAGCCCACCCATGCAGCCCACCCTCGTCGCCGTGGCCCACGGCAGCCGCGACCCGCGCGCCCCGCGTACCGTCCTCGCCCTCCTCGAACGGGTCCGCGAGCTCCGCCCCCGCCTCGACGTCCGCCTCGGCCACATCGAGCTGAACCGGCCCCTGCTCGGCGACACCCTGCGCGCACTGTCCGGGGAGGCGGTGCTCGTGCCGCTGCTGCTCGGGCGCGGCACCCACGTCAAACGGGACCTCCCCGCCTCCGCCGCCCGGGCCGCACACCTGCGGGTCCGCGTCGCCGCGCCGCTGGGGCCGCACCCGCTGCTCGTCGAGGCCCTGTTCGAACGTCTCCTGGAGGCCGGCTGGAACCCGGGCCGACGCGACGGCGCGGCCGTCGTGCTGGCCGCCGCCGGATCCCGCGACCCCGAATCCGCCGCCGACACCCGGCGCACCGCCGCCCAGCTGTCCGAGCGGCTCGGCGGGATACCCGTGGCGCCGGCCTACGCCTCCGCCAACACCGCCGCCACACCGGGCGTCCCCGAGGTCGTGCGCGCGCTGACCGCACGCGGCCACCACCGGATCGCGGTGGCCTCGTACTTCGCCGCCCCGGGCCGGTTCGCCTCCGCGGGCGCCGCCGCCGCGCCCGGTCCGGCGTCCGCCCCGCTCGGCGCCCATCCGGCGCTGGCCAGGCTGGTCCTCCAGCGCTACGACGAGGCCCTCGCCCGCGAGGCCGACCGGCGCGAACTGGCCAGCGCATAAAGGCGGTGTTCGTTCGGATTGCTCGGATTGTCGGTGACTCCGGTTAACGTCTGAGCATGGAAGGCACCCCGCACGCCCCCGCCTACGAGTCCTACGACACGGCCGCCACCGAGCGCTGGGCCCCCGAGCCCGACAAGCGCCCCGGCCGCACCGCCTTCCAGCGCGACCGCGCGCGCGTGCTGCACTCGGCCGCCCTGCGCCGGCTCGCCGGGAAGACCCAGGTGGTCACCCCGGGGACACGTTCCTACGAGTGGGACGCGAGCCCCCGTACCCGGCTGACCCACTCCCTGGAGTGCGCGCAGATCGGCCGGGAGCTCGGCGCCGCCCTGGGCTGCGACCCCGACCTCGTCGAGGCGGCCTGCCTCTCCCACGACATGGGCCACCCGCCCTTCGGGCACAACGGCGAGGAGGCGCTCAACGAGTTCGCCAAGGACTGCGGCGGCTTCGAGGGCAACGCCCAGTCGCTGCGCCTGCTGACCCGGCTGGAGCCCAAGCGGTTCGTGCCGGACCCGGCGGGCGGGCAACCCGTCAGTGTCGGCCTCAACCTCACCCGCGCCTGCCTGGACGCCGCCACCAAGTACCCCTGGGCCCGGGGGAACCACCCCACCGACCCCGGCTCGGTGAAGTTCGGCGCCTACGAGGACGACCTGCCGGTCTTCGAATGGCTGCGCCGCGGCGCGCCCGCCGACCGCAAGTGCTTCGAGGCCCAGGTCATGGACTGGGCGGACGACGTCGCGTACTCGGTGCACGACTTCGAGGACGGTCTGCACGCCGGGCACCTCGACCCCAACCTCCTGTTCGCCGAGCCCGAGCGGGCCGTCATCTGGCGGGTCGCCATCGGCCGCTACGTCCCGGCCGACACCGAGCCCGAGGAACTGCGCGAGGCGCTCGACCGTTTGATGGAGGAGGACTGGTGGCCGCACGGCTACGACGGCTCGGCCGTGGCCCAGGCCCGGCTGAAGGACGCCACCAGCCAGCTGGTCGGCCGCTTCTGCCTGGCCGCCGAGGGCGCCACCCGTGAGGCGTACGGCTCCGGCCGCCTCACCCGCTACGGCGCCGAGCTGGTGGTGCCGCGCGAGGCGCGCAACGAATGCGCCGTCCTCAAGGCCGTCGCCGACCTGTACGTGATGCAGCGCGACGAACAGGAGCGGCTGCGCGCGGACCAGCGCATCGTCCTGGCCGAACTCGCCGAGGCGCTCAGCGCCCGCGCACCCGAGGGGCTGGACCCCCAGTTCCGGGCGATCTTCGACGCCGCCCCGGACGACAGGGCCCGCAAGCGCGCGGTGATCGACCAGATCGCGTGCCTGACCGATGCCTCCGCCCGCTCCCTGCACGCACGCCTCACCAGACGCGGGCGGCGCACCGGGGGGTGAGCCGATCGGGCCATTCCCCCTTCACGCGGCAGGCTCGGTGCGGGACGCTCGCATGTGGTCGCATGTGGCGAAGAGGTTATGAGGAGGCATCAGGTGGTCGACGCACACCAGACGTTCATCATCGTCGGCGGAGGGCTCGCCGGGGCGAAAGCCGCCGAGACGCTGAGGGCGGAGGGGTTCACGGGGCGGGTGATCCTGATCGGGGACGAGCGCGAGCATCCGTACGAGCGGCCACCGCTGTCCAAGGGCTACCTGGTGGGCAAGGAGGACCGCGACAGCGTCTTCGTCCACGAGCCGTCCTGGTACGCGAGCGCCGAGATCGAACTGCACCTGGGCCAGCCCGCCGTCCACCTGGACCGGGCCGCCAAGACGGTGCGCCTGGGCGACGGCACCTTGCTGCACTACGACAAGCTCCTGCTGGCCACCGGCGCCGAACCGCGCCGCCTGGACGTCCCGGGAACGGGCCTGGCCGGCGTGCACCACCTGCGGCGCCTCGCGCACGCCGAGCGGCTGCGGGGCGTCCTGGCCTCCCTGGGCCGGGACAACGGCCACCTGCTGATCGCGGGCGCCGGCTGGATCGGCCTGGAGGTCGCGGCGGCGGCCCGCGAGTACGGGGCCGAGGTCACCGTGGTCGAGCCGTTGGCCACCCCGCTGCACGCGGTGCTGGGCCCGGAGGTCGGCCGGCTCTTCACGGACCTGCACGCCGAGCACGGGGTCCGCTTCCACTTCGGGGCGCGGCTCACCGAGATCGTCGGCCAGGACGGCATGGTGCTGGCCGCACGGACGGAGGACGGCGAGGAGCACCCGGCGCACGCGGTGCTCGCGGCGATCGGCGCCGCGCCGCGGACCGCGCTCGCCGAGACCTCCGGCCTGGCCCTGGTCGACCGGGAGCACGGCGGCGGGATCGCGGTCGACGAGTCGCTGCGCACCTCCGATCCGGACATCTACGCGGCCGGGGACGTGGCCGCCGCGCACCACCCGTGGATCGGGTCCCGGCTGCGGGTGGAGCACTGGGCCAACGCCCTCAACGGCGGCCCCGCCGCCGCGCGGGCGATGCTGGGCCGGGAGGTCAGCTACGACCGGGTGCCGTACTTCTTCTCCGACCAGTACGACGTGGGCCTGGAGTACTCGGGGTACGCCCCGGCCGGGAGCTACGACCAGGTGCTGATCCGCGGGGACGTGGGCAAGCGGGAGTTCATCGCCTTCTGGCTCTCCGGGGGCCGGGTGCTGGCCGGCATGAACGTGAACGTGTGGGACGTCACCGAACAGATCCAGGCCCTGATCAGGTCGGGACGTCCGGTGCAGGCCGACCTGCTCACGGACCCGGAGGTTCCGCTCACCTCGCTGCTGCCTGCGCAGGGGGCCTGACGGGTTTGTCCGCGCCCGGCCGTAGACTTCACGCGTGGCAGGACGGATCAACGACGACGACGTGAAGGCGGTACGGGACGCGGTCCCGATCGACGCCGTGGTCTCCGAGTACCTCCAGCTGCGCAACGCCGGCGGCGGCAACCTCAAGGGCCTGTGCCCCTTCCACGACGAGAAGTCCCCGTCCTTCCAGGTCAGCCCCAGCAAGGGCTTCTACCACTGCTTCGGCTGCCAGGCCGGCGGGGACACCCTCGACTTCATCATGAAGATCGACCACCTCTCCTTCTCGGAGGCGGTCGAGCGGCTGGCCGGCCAGGCCGGCATCACCCTGCGGTACGAGGAGGGCGGCTACACCGCCGGCACCAGCGGCCGCGGCGAGCGCATCCGCCTGGTCGAGGCCCACAAGGCCGCCGCCCTCTTCTACGCGGAGCAGCTCGGCGGGGCCGAGGCGGAGATCGGCCGCCGGTTCCTGGCGGAGCGCGGCTTCGACCAGGCGGCGGCCGAGCACTTCGGCGTGGGCTACAGCCCGGCCGGCTGGGACCACCTGACCCGGTTCCTGCGCGGCAAGGGCTTCAGCGACAAGGAGCTGATCCTCTCCGGCCTGGCCCAGGACAGCCGCAGCGGCAAGCCCATCGACCGGTTCCGCGGCCGGCTCATGTGGCCGATCCGCGACATCAGCGGCGAGGTCGTCGGCTTCGGCGCGCGCAAGCTGCGCGACGACGACAACGGCCCGAAGTACCTGAACACCCCCGAGACGGCGATCTACAAGAAGTCCCAGGTGCTGTACGGCATCGACCTGGCCAAGAAGGAGATCGCCAAGACCTCCCGGGCCGTGGTCGTCGAGGGCTACACCGACGTCATGGCCTGCCACCTGGCCGGGGTCACCACCGCCATCGCCACCTGTGGCACGGCCTTCGGCGGGGACCACATCAAGATCCTGCGCCGGCTGCTGATGGACAACGCGACCGCTGAGGTGATCTTCACCTTCGACGGTGACGCGGCCGGGCAGAAGGCGGCCCTGCGGGCGTTCGAGGACGACCAGAAGTTCGCCGCGGAGACCTCCATCACCATCGCCCCGGGCGGGATGGACCCCTGCGACCTGCGGCTCGCTCAGGGCGACGCCGCCGTGTCCGGGCTGGTGGACTCCCGCACCCCGCTGTTCGAGTTCGCGCTGCGGCACATCGTGGGCCGGCACAACCTGGAGAACCCGGCGGGCCGCGCGGCCGCGCTGGCCGAGGCCGCTCCGGTCGTCGCGAGCATCAAGGACCTGTCGATCCAGCACGAGTCGGCCGTCCAGCTGGCGGGCATGCTGGGCATCCTCGACGAGCAGTTCGTCGTCAAGCGGGTCGCGCAACTGGCGCGCTGGGCCCGCGAGCGCGGCAACCAGCCGCAGCAGGGCCGGGGTGGCGGGCGGGCGCCCCAGGAGGCCCCGGCCGCGCAGCCGCCCGCCGCGGACCGGGGCGGTCCCGCACTGAACCTGCGCAGCCCCGCCCACCGCACGGAGCGCGAGCTGCTGAAGCTGGCGCTCCAGCGCCCCGCGCTGGTCTCCCCCGCCTTCGACGCCTACGGGATCGACGAGTTCACCGCCCCGCCCTACGCCGCGGTCCGCCAGGCGATCCAGGACGCCGGGGGCGCCGCCCAGGGCACGGAGGACTACCTGGTCCGGGTCCGCGAGGCCGCGCCGAACGACACCGTCCGCGCGATGGTCACGGAGCTGGCGGTGGAGGCCATCCACGCCAAGACGGTGGACGAGGTGTACGCGGGGGTGCAGCTGGTCCAGGTCCGGCTGCGTGCCGTGGACCGCCGCGTCCTGGAGATCCAGGGCGCCCTGACCCGCCTGAGCCCGCAGGCCCCGCCGGAGCAGCACGCGGCGGTCCAGCAGGAACTGTGGGTCCTCCAGCAGTACGGGCAGCGCCTGCGCAACCGCGGGGCCGAAGGGCTCTGAGCCGGGGCCGGCGGCCGGGCCGTCCCGGCTGCTACACCCGGTCGCCGCGGCGGAGCCAGTCGCCGCCCGGGATCTCGGTGCCCGATGCGGCGAGGCGCCGGGCCAGCGGGGCCGCCGCCAGGTAGACCCAGGCGCGGACGCGGGTGCCGTCGGGGCGGACGGCCGCGCGGGCGACCCGGTCGTAGACGTTCCCCGGGCGGTCCGGGCCCGCGTACTCCTCCAGCAGGTCCAGCGCGGCCAGCAGTTCCCCGTACGCGCCGGGCGCCGGGGTGATCAGCTCCCCGGCGATGGCTGAGCCCGGCCGCTCGACGGCGTACGGGTAGCCGGGCCCCTCGTAGAGCGCCGCGTCCGGCAGCCGGGCGGGTTCCTCGGCCGCCGTCCGGCCCCGCAGGAACAGGGCGTGGTTGACCTCCCCCGGCCGTAGCGTCCCGTACACGAAGAACGGCAGTACGCCGGATTGCGGCCGATCGACCGATGTCACAGGGCCCTCCCTCGGCTCACACTGGGCAGTCCGCGCTCCGGGCCGAAGGTCCCGACCTGCGCGCGGACCACCACCGTACGCCCCGCTGTTACACGTTCTCCCGGCCCCCGTGACGGTCGCCGACTACGGTCGGAAGCCGCCCCCCTCCCCACCCCGACGGTTCCCTCCCCATGACGCGATCACCCCGCCGCACCACCGCCGCCCTGCTGCTGTCCGCCACCGCGCTGGCCCTGGGCGGGTGCGCCGCACCCGGCGGACTGGCCGTCGGCGAGCCCGTCGCTGCCGTCTCCCTCCAGCCGCTGCCGCGGACGCTCTGGCCGGCCTGGGCCGACGACTCGCCCAGGGCCGCGGGGGTCGAGACGGGGACCCGGCAGCCACCCCCGGCGCCGCTGGCGGGCGCGCCCGCGGTGGGTCCTGAGGGCCTCGCGGCGGTGAACGAGCTGGACGTCGTACGGGCGGACAAGCGGATGAAGCCGTTCTTGGGCAAGGGGAGGATCGACGCTCCCGGGCGGGCCGGGGTCCGCCCGGCCGTCCACCTCGACGTGACCGGGGACGGGAAGCAGGACCTCCTCGTCGCCACCGACACCGAGAGCGGGCGGACCGCCCTCAGCGTCTACACCGCCCGGGGCGAGCGGATCGTCCCCATCCTCTTCACCGTCGGGCGGCGGATGGCCGTCGAGTCCCTGGGCCCGGACCTGCTGGTCCGGATCGCCGCCGACGACGGATCCGAGCAGGCCGTCCGCTACCGCTGGGACGGCGAACGGATGACGGTGGTCAGCGACGAACGGCACTTCAACACGTCCTGCCCGAGCCGCGGCCCCGGGTCCCCCGGTCCCTCGGAACGCGCCGGCACGGACGGGCCGGCCCCGCGGTGAGGGTCCTGCCGGCCCGCGGTCGGCGGCCGCTGCGGGCCCTGGGACTGCGCTGGAAGATCGCCGTGCTGCTGGCCGTCGGCTGCTCGCTGGTCGCGGTCACCATCGGCGTCCTGATCCACCAGGCACGGGTGCGCCAGGTGGCCGACGCGGCCCGCAAGAGCGCCACCGAGCAGCTGGTCCGCGTACGGCAGGTCTACGAACTCACCGGCCGGCTCGACTTCGACAAGGTCGGGGAGGCCCACGCCCGGATCGACTGCCCCGGCATGCCGGCGCCGCTGCGCGAGGCCGCCCTGGCCGGACGGCGGAGCACCTATCTCGACCTGTCCGGACCGCACCCGGCGGTGTGGGCGGCGCGGCCGGTGGGCGGCGGCCGGGTGCTGACGGTGCGGCAGGCGCTCACCGCCGAGCAGGCCGAACTGGCGGAGCTGGACGGGCAGCTGATCGCGTCCGGGACCGGCGTGGTGGCGCTCTCCGCGGTGGGCGGGGCGCTGCTGGCCAGCCGGCTCAGCAAGGACCTGCGGTCGGCCGCGGAGACGGCCCGGCGGATCAGCGCGGGCGACCTGGACGCGCGGATCGGGGCCTCGGGGGTCCCGGGGAGCCGCGACGAGGTCGCCGAGCTGTCCTCGGCGGTCGACACGATGGCGGCGAGCCTGCAGCAGCGGCTGGAGGCCGAGCAGCGGTTCACGGCGGACGTGGCGCACGAACTGCGCACCCCGCTGACGGGGCTGCACACGGCGGCCGAGCTGCTGCCTCCCGGACGGCCGACGGAGCTGGTGCGCGACCGGGTGGGAGCGCTGCGCACGCTGACGGAGGACCTGCTGGAGGTGGCCCGGCTCGACGCGAACCGGGAGGAGGCGCAGCTGGAGGAGCACCGGCTGGGGCCGCTGGTCGCCTCGATCACGCGGCGCTCGGGCGTGAGCGCACGGCTGTCGGGCACGGAGGACGTACGGGCCGGCGCGGCGGGCGGCGGGCCGGACGGGCGGCCGGCCGGCGGGCCCGACGAGCGGCGGAACTGCGCGCCCGACGAGCGGCCGGCCGGGTGTGCGCGGGACCGGACGGACGGCCGTGCGGACGGGGGGACGGGCCGCTGGACGGACGGCCGTGCGGGCGCCGGCGCGCTGGTGCGGACGGACGCCCGGCGCCTGGAGCGGATCCTGACGAACCTGCTGCTCAACGCCCGTCGGCACGGGGCCGGCCCGATCACGGTGACGGTGTCCGGGGCCTCGGTGACCGTACGGGACCACGGGCCGGGCTTCCCCGAGAGCCTGCTGCGGGAGGGTCCGCAGCGGTTCAAGACGGGTGCGGCGGAGCGCGGCCAGGGCACGGGGCTCGGCCTGACCATCGCCTTCGGCCAGGCCCAGGTGATCGGCGCCGCCGTGACCCTGTCGAACCCGGACCCCTCGGGCGCGGCAGCCACGGTGACCCTTCCGCGGGCCTGAGGAAGGGGCCCGTCACCCGGACGGGGTGGGGGCACCCTGATGCCCTTCCAGGGGGTCTGACGTGCACGGATCCCGTCCCGCGGGTCACCTCGCGGGAAATCTGACGGTGCTTCAGCAGGCGCGCGCCGGACCGGCCGGTTTTCCTCGGAACACGACCCCGTGTCCCCAGGAGTACCCATGCGCCGCAGCACCGCCCACGTGCTCACCGCCACCGCGCTGACCGCCGTCGCCTTCGCCGGCCCGGTCGCCGGAGCGGTGGCCGCCGCGGACCTCGGCATGGCCGGATTCGCACCCGGGGACTTCGCCGTGCTGGAGGTCTGGCCGAAGTCCGCCACCCCGGGCGCCACGGTCACCGTGAACACCAAGGCCTGCGGCTCGGGCAGCCTCGCCGAGGGAGACGCCAGCACCGTCGGCGGAGGGCGTTTCAAGCTGGTCCCCGGCACGCACAAGGAAGTGGTCGAGGGACAGTTCCGGGTCGACCACGGCCTCCGGCCGGGCACCTACGGCATCGGCGCGACCTGCGCGAACGGCAAGTTCGCCACCGGTGACCTGGTCGTCACCGAGCACGGCCCGCAGGGCCACGTGCACACCGGGGTGGGCGGTGGCACGACCACCACCACCGACCCCGCCAAGATCACGGCGGGAGCGGTCGCCCTGGCCGCGGCCGCCGTCGGCGGTACCTGGCTCCTGCGTCGCCGGGCGAGCGGCACGCGGAGCTGACGGGCGCCCACCGCGGCCCCGGCCGCGGTCCGACCGGTACCGCCCCCCGTCGCCCGCCCCGCGAGGTCCCCCCCGTTCGCGGGGCCGGGCGACGGCCAGTCCTCCGAACGGCAACCCACGGAACGGAACGGCACGACGAGGGGGTAGGCATGCACGGCGGCTTCCGGCGCCCGCGCGGGCGCCTCGCGGCCGGCCGGGGTCCGACCGGACGGCGCGGTCCCGCCGGGCTGGTCGCGGTCGCCGCCTGCATCGGCATCTGGCTCGTGACCAGCGGCTCCCGTGAGCCCGTCGGGCCCCCGCTGCCCTCCCCCGCCGAGGCGCTGAGCACGCAGGACCGCTACCCGGGGGCCATCGCCCCGCTCACCGGCTCCCCGCCCACCCGGATCCGGATCCCGTCCATCCGCGTCGACGCCCCGCTGACCGGGCTCGGCCTCGACCGCGACGGCGGTCTCGAAGTGCCCCCGCCGACCCGCCGCGACCTCGCGGGCTGGTACCGGGACGGGACCACTCCCGGCGCGACGGGCACGGCCCTCATCGCGGGCCACGTCGACGACGCCAGCGGCCCGGCCGTCTTCTACCACCTGGGCGCGCTGCGCCGGGGAGCCGTGATCGAGGTCGCCCGCGCGGACGGACGCACGGCCGTCTTCACGGTCCACGCGGTCGAGGTCTACGACGCCAAGGCGTTCCCGGACGCGCGCGTCTACGGCCCCTCGCCGCGCGCGGAGCTGCGGGTGATCACCTGCGGCGGCGATTTCTCGCCGCGCACGGGCTACCAGGGCAACGTGGTGGTCTTCGCGCACCTCACCGGGACGTACTGACCCCCGCCGGCCACCCCGGTCACCCAGGTCACCCCCACTGTTCGAGACCCAGCTTGATCACCAGCGCGCCCACCACCGTCAGCAGGACGCCGCGGACGAAACCGCTGCCCTTCTTGAGCGCCATCCCGGCGCCGATCATCCCCCCGGCCAGGTTGAAGACCGCCATCAGGGCGGCCAGCTGCCACAGCACCATCCCCTGGTACGCGAACATCGCGAGCGCCCCCGCGTTGGTGCACACATTGACGATCTTGGCGGTGGCGGAGGCGGTGACCAGGTCGAGGTGGAGCAGGGCGGTGAGGGCCAGCACCAGGAAGGTGCCGGTACCGGGCCCGATGAGGCCGTCGTAGAAGCCGATGCCCAGGCCGGCCAGGCCGATCGCGAGCAGCACCCGCTGCCGGGAGACGGGCGCGGCGGAGGGGGCGGCGCCGAAACCGGGCTTGAAGATCACCACGGCGGCCACCACCACGAGCACCCCCATGATCAGCGGGCGCAGCGCGTCCTTGCTGATCCCGCCCGCGAGGGCCGCGCCTCCCATCGATCCCGCGAGGGCGGCCAGACCGATCCGGACGGCGAGCTTCACGTCGACCGGGGCCTTGCGCGCGTAGGTGACGGCCGCACCGGTGGTGCCGACGATGGCCACCGCCTTGTTGGTGCCGAGCACGGTGGCGGGGTGGGCGTGCGGCAGGCCGAGCAGCAGGGCGGGCAGGAGCAGCAGTCCGCCGCCGCCGACCACCGCGTCGATCCAGCCGGCGGCGGCTGCGGCCACGCACAGCACGATGATCATGGTGATTGATATGTCAGGCACGGACCCGACCCTAGGGACAGGTTCCATGCACCATCCATCAATCCCGGGAAACTTGCGCAAAGGTTGAGCTTCGCCCGGCCGGCACCCGGTCCGGGGCCACCGGAGCAGCAGGTTCCACCCATGCCGTCAGCGCGGTCGCGGCCAGTACGCCGGCCAGCCCCAGCCCCGCCGCGAGCCGCCGCGCGGGCGGTACGCGGACCAGCCCGGCCGTCCCGGCCCGCAGGACGGAGTCCCGGCGCGGCTTGCGGTGCCGGGCGGCGGCGCGCGGCGCGGCGGCGTCCGGCGGGGACACGGGCACGGCGACGTGCAGGGGATGGCGCATGGCGCGGGGGACCTCTCGGAAGCGGATCGAAGACGCGGGGGCGGGCGGCCGGGGGAAGCCGGGTGGCGGGCAGCATGGGCAAGGGCGAGCAAGGGGAAGCCGGGGGCCGTCCGCGGCCGGGTCAGAAGCTGAAGCACTCGCTGTGGACGCGCCCGGCCGGCACCCCCGCACGCAGCAGCGCCGCGCGTGTCGCCTCCGCCATCGCGGGCGGCCCGCACAGGTACACGTCGTGCTCCGCCAGGTCCGGGACGAGCACGGTCAGCGCCCGCGGGGCCAGGGGGTCGTAGGGGCCGTCGGACGGTCCGAGCAGGTAGTGCAGCCCGGCCCGCCGCCCAGCCGCGATGGCCTCCAGCTCGTCCCGCAGCACGAGCTGCTCCTCGGCCCCGGCCCGGTAGAGCAGGGTGATGTCGCCCGGCCCGCCGGGCAGCGTCTCGAACAGGGCCCGCATCGGGGTGATCCCGACCCCGCCCGCGATCAGCAGCACCTTGGGCCGCGTCCGCCGGGCGGCGGTGAGCGCCCCGAACGGCCCCGTGGCGACGACCCGCGTACCGGGACGCAGCCGGCGGATCCGCCGCGAGTGCCCGCCGAGCCCCTTGACGGTGATCCGCAGGGTGGCGCCGCTGACCGGCGCGGACAGCGAGAAGGGCAGCGCCGTGTACCAGAGCCCCCGCCGCAGGAACCGCCAGCGCAGGAACTGTCCGGGCTCGGCCCGCAGCTCCGCGAGGTCCCGCCCGTGCACGACGACGGAGACCACCCCGGGGCCCTCCGCGCGTACCTCGGCGACGCGCAGCGCGTGCCGGAGGGCCTGCCGTACGGGCACCACGGCCCGGTACCAGACCAGCAACACGCCGACGAGGGCGTGGGCCAGGGCCCAGAACCAGGCGGCCACCGCCAGATCGGGCCCGGCGAGCTGGTGCCCGAAGGCCAGGGCGGCGGCGAGGTACACGACCAGGTGCACCCCGCGCCAGGTTTCGTGCGCGAGGCGGCGGCGTACGGCGCGGGCGGAGGTCGCCCCGACCGCGGCCAGGAGACCGGTCCCGGCCGCGGCGGCCGCGAGCGCGGGGTAGCCGAGCAGCCCCCGGCCGGCGGAGAGCGCGTCCACCCCCTCGTGCACGGCGTAGCCGAGCAGGGCCAGGAGCCCGTGCCCGAAGCAGAGGAGGAGCACGTGGCGGCCGCCCAGCGCGTGCCAGCGGGCGAGCCGGTCGCCGCCGACGCCGTGCTCCACGGCGGGCACCCGGGCCATCAGGAACAGCAGCACGAGGATCCCGTACCCGGCGAGCAGCCCGGTCAGGTGCGCGGCGGTGGCGAAGAGCGCGTCGAGCCGGGCCGAGGGCCGCACCTGGGCGGCCCAGAGCAGGACCACCAGCCCCGCGCCGCCCAGCATCCCGCCCTTGACCCGCACCGCCACATCTCGCATGGCGCCCACGCTAAGGGCCTCCGCAGCCCTCCCGGTGGTCCTTAAGGGCGCCTTGAGGAAGGCCTCACCGGCCCTTAATCCGGGCGCTGAGGTCGGCGTTCCGCCCGGGTAACAGAGGTGATGCGGCAGGGAAACAGCGAGCCCGCACGCTCGTGCCATGACCTCGCAACAGCGTGTGGTGGTGATCGGCGGCGGCCTGGCGGGCCTGCGGCTCGCCGCGCGGCTGGGCCCGGCCGCGGAGGTGAGCGTCCTCGGCGAGGAGACCCACGCCCCCTACAACCGGGTCCTGCTCGCCGAGGTCCTGGCGGGCCGGTACGCCCCCGCGGTGACCGCCCTCCCGGACCCCGGTCCCGTGCTGCGCCGCGGGGTGCGGGCCGTGCGCGTCGACCGCGCCGAGCGGCGGGTGCACTGCGACGACGGCAGCGTGGAGACGTACGACACGCTGGTGCTGGCCACCGGCTCGAACCCGGTGCTGCCGCCGCTGCGCGGGCTGTTCACCCCGGGCGGGCGGGAACTCCCGGACGGGGTACACGCGTTCCGCACGATGGACGACTGCCTGGCCCTGGCCGCCGCCGTACGGCCGGACCTGCGCGCGGTGGTGATCGGCGGCGGGCTCCTGGGCGTCTCCGCCGCCCGCGCGCTGGCCGCCCGGGGCGCGCAGGTGGTCCTGGCGCAGCAGGCGGAGCGCCTGATGGAGCGCCAACTGGACGCGGACGCCTCCGCGCTGCTGCACGCACACCTGACCACCCTCGGCGTCGAGATCCACACGCGCTGCCGCGTCCGCGGCCTGACCACCGCCGCCACCACCGCCCCCGGCACCCCCGCCGCCCGGCCGGGCCACGCCGCCCGCCGGGTCACCGGAGTCGAACTCGCCGACGGCTACCGCCTCGACGCCGACCTCGTCGTGCTCGCCTGCGGCGTGCGCCCCCGTACCGGACTCGCCCGCGCCGCCGGGCTGGAGGTCCGCAAGGGCGTGGTGGTCGACGACCGGCTGCGCACCGGCGACCCCCGCGTCCACGCCATCGGGGACTGCGCCGAGCACGCCGGCCGGGTGTACGGCCTGGCGGGCCCCGCCCTGGAACAGGCCGACGCCCTGGCGGCGGTCCTGACGGGCGCGGACGCCACCGGCCGCGGGCCCGCCGGCGACCGCGCGGCCGGCTACACCGGGACCCGCGCCCTGACCCGCCTCACCCTGAGCGCCGCAGGCACCGGCCCCTTCGACCTCGCCGCCTTCGGCGAGCCGACCCCGCTCCCCGGCGACGACGTGGTCCGTCTCGCCGACGCCACCCGCCGCACCTACCGCAAGGTCGTCGTCCGCGGCGACCGGCTCGTCGGCGGGGTGCTGCTGGGCGAGCTCTCCACCGTGGGCGCCCTCGCTCGCAGCTGGGAGGGCGACGAATCACTGGACGACCTGTTCCACCTGCTCACCGACGACGGAGGCCACTGACATGACCGAGCCCCTGCCCGCGATCGTGCTGATCGGCCACGGCATGGTCGGCCAGCGCTACCTGGAGGCCCTCGCCGAACGCGGCGCCACCGCCACGCACCGGATCACCGTGCTCTGCGAGGAGCCCCGGCCCGCCTACGACCGCGTACACCTGACCTCGTACTTCTCCGGCAGCACCCCCGAGGACCTGTCCCTCGTCCCGGACGGGTTCATGGAGCGGCACGGCATCGCGCTGCACCTCGACGACCCCGCCGAGAGCATCGACCGGGACGCGCGCACCGTCACCTCGCGCTCCGGGCACGTGTTCCCGTACGACGTCCTGGTCCTGGCGACCGGCAGCTTCCCCTTCGTGCCGCCCGTCCCCGGCAAGGACGCCCCAGGCTGCTTCGTGTACCGCACGATCGAGGACCTCCTCGCGATCGAGGAGTACGCCAGGACGCGCACCGCCGGCGCCGTCGTCGGCGGCGGCCTGCTCGGCCTGGAGGCGGCCGGGGCGCTCAAGGGCCTCGGACTCGCCACCCGCGTCGTGGAGTTCGCGCCCCGGCTGATGCCCGTCCAGGTGGACGAGGGCGGTGGCGCCGCCCTGCTGCGGACCATCGAATCCATGGGACTGACCGTGCACACCGGCGTCGGCACCCAGGAGGTGCTGACGGGCGAGGACGGCGCGGTCACGGGGATGCGGCTCTCCGACGGCTCCACCGTCGACACGGAGCTCGTCGTCTTCTCCGCCGGGGTCCGTCCCCGCGACGGGCTCGCCCGCGACAGCGGCCTGGACGTCGGCGAACGCGGCGGGATCGCCGTCGACTCCCGCTGCCGCACCTCCGACCCGCGGATCTACGCCATCGGCGAGTGCGCCCTGGCCTGCGACGGCCGGGTGTACGGCCTGGTCGCACCGGGCTACGAAATGGCCGAGACGGCCGCCGAGGACCTGCTCGGGCGCGAACGGGAGTTCACCGGGGCCGACCTGTCCACCAAGCTGAAGCTGCTCGGCGTGGACGTGGCCTCCTTCGGCGACGCGCACGGCACCTCCCCCGACAGCCTGGACGTGGTCTGGTCCGACTCGCGCAGCGGCGTCTACAAGAAGCTCGTCGTCTCCGCGGACGGGGTCCTGCTCGGCGGGGTGCTGGTCGGCGACGCCGACGCGTACGGGCTGCTGCGCCCGCTCACCGGCAGCGTCCCGCCCGTCGCCCCGGAGCAGCTGGTCCTGCCCGCCGGGCTCGGCCCCGCCACCCAGCTGGGCCCGGCCGCGCTCCCGGACACCGCGGTGATCTGCTCCTGCCACAACGTCACCAAGAAGGCGATCACCGCCTGCGCGACCCTGCCCGAGGTCAAGAAGTGCACCAAGGCCGGCACGGGCTGCGGCGGCTGCCTGAAGGTGATCGGCCAGCTGCTGCCGGCCGCCGCCGACAAGGGGCTGTGCGGCTGCTTCCCGTACACCCGCGCCGAGCTCTACGAGATCGTCCGCACCCGTCGCCTCACCTCGTACCGGGAGATCCTCGACGGTCACGGCCGCGAGGAGGCCCGGGGCGGGGAGGGCTGCGAGGTGTGCAAGCCGGCCGTCGGCTCGGTCATCGCCTCCCTCGCCCCCACCCTGGGCGCGAGCGGCTACGTCCTGGACGGGGAGCAGGCCGCCCTCCAGGACACCAACGACCACTTCCTCGCGAACCTGCAGCGCAACGGCTCCTACTCGGTCGTCCCGCGCATCCCCGGCGGGGAGATCACGCCGGACAAGCTGATCGTGATCGGCGAGGTGGCCCGCGACTTCGGCCTCTATACGAAGATCACCGGCGGCCAGCGCATCGACCTCTTCGGCGCGAGCGTGGACCAGCTCCCCCGCATCTGGGCGCGCCTGGTCGACGCAGGATTCGAATCCGGCCACGCCTACGGCAAGGCCCTGCGGACGGTGAAGTCCTGCGTGGGGCAGACCTGGTGCCGCTACGGGGTCCAGGACAGCGTCCGCATGGCCATCGACCTGGAGCTGCGCTACCGGGGCCTGCGCGCCCCGCACAAGCTGAAGTCGGCGGTCTCGGGCTGCACCCGCGAGTGCGCCGAGGCCCAGAGCAAGGACTTCGGGATCATCGCCACGGCGAACGGCTGGAACCTCTACGTCGGCGGCAACGGCGGGGCCGTCCCGCGCCACGCCGACCTCCTGGCGCAGGACCTGTCGGACGCCGAACTGGTCCGGCTCATCGACAGGTTCCTGATGTTCTACATCCGCACCGCGGACCGGCTGGAGCGCACGTCGACCTGGCTGGACCGGCTGGAGGGGGGCCTGGACCACCTGCGGGACGTGATCGTGCACGACTCGCTCGGACTGTGCGCGGAACTGGAGGCGCTGATGGCCGACCACGTCGCGCACTACCGCGACGAGTGGGCCGAGACCCTCCGGGACCCGGAGCGGATGCGCCGGTTCGTGTCCTTCGTCAACGCCCCCGGCGCCCCCGACCCGACCGTGAAGTTCGTGCCCGAACGCGACCAGGTCAAGCCCGACCTGGCCGTCCTGACCGTGGGAGGTCCCGTCCGATGAGCGTAGAACTGCGGGTGGCGGAAGGCTGGCTGACGGTGTGCGAGCTGTCCTCGCTCACCCCGGGGCGGGGGGTCGCCGCCCTGTTGCCGGACGGGAGCCAGGCCGCCGTGTTCCTCGACCGCGCCGGGCGCCCGTACGCGATCGGCAACCAGGACCCCTTCACCGGCGCGCACGTCCTGTCGCGCGGGCTCCTGGGGTGGGCGGCGGGCCGGCCGTTCGTGGCCTCGCCGCTGCTCAAGCAGCGCTTCGACCTGGAGTCGGGGCGCTGCCTGGACGACGAGGAGGTGGCGGTCCGGACGTATCCGGTGCGGACCGCCGCGGCCTCGTAGCGCAGGTCAGCCCTGGACCATCGAGGGGTCCATCCACATGATCTCCCAGGTGTGGCCGTCGAGGTCGTCGAAGGCCCGGCCGTACATGACGCCGTGGTCCTGGGCGGGCCGGGGCTCGGTGGCCCCGGCCGCCAGGGCCCCGTCGACCAGCGCGTCGACCGCGGTGCGGCTCTCGGCGCTCAGGCAGAGCAGCACCTCGGAGGTGGTGGTGGCGTCGGCGATGGCCTTGTGGGTGAAGTCCTTGTAGCGGGCCTCGGTGAGGAACATCGCGACGATGCTCTCGGTGATGGGCATGGACGCGCAGTTCTCGTCGGTGAACTGCGCGTTGAAGGAGTAACCGAGCGCGCTCCAGAAGGCCTTGGTCGCCTCCAGGTCCTTGACGGGCAGGTTGACGAAGATCATGGTGGCCATCTCGGTCTCTCTCTTCTCTCGTGTGGTGCTTTCGAGAGGTAGACCGTGGCCCCCCGGCGAACTCATCGCTCCGCGGGAAACTTTTTCGAAGTTTCCTTGCAGCGCCACGAAACCGCAGGTCAGAGCCGTGCGCACCGGATCAGGACACCACGGCGCCCCCCTTGAGGAGGGCCGCGCCCAGGGGGGTGACGGTGTGCAGGACGGCGTTGCCGTGGCGGAGGGTGGTCACCAGGCCGGCCTCGCGCATCACGCAGGCGTGCTGGCTCGCCGACGCCAGGGAGACCCCGGCCCGGCGGGCCAGTTCGCTGGTGGTGGCCCCGTCGCCGATGGCCCGCAGCACCACGGAACGCGTGTGGCCCACCAGCTTGCCCAGGGTCCGCTGACGCTGTTCCTCCGCGGGCCGGGCGGCCTCGCCGCCGGCCGTCGAGGAGGCCAGCTGGGCCGCGGCCGGGTAGACGAGCACGGGCGGCAGCTCCGGGTCGTGCAGGGTCACCGCCGTGCGCCGGCAGAAGAAGGACGGCTGGAGCAGCAGCCCGCGCCCCCGCAGCCGTACGTCCCGGTCCACCGGGTACTCGCACTCCAGCACCGGGGCCCGCCAGCGCAGCATCGGCGGCAGCGAGGCGAGCAGCTCGTCCGCGCCGCCGTCCAGCAGCGCCCGGCCGCGCGCCGCCCGCTCCGCCTCTATCTGGGCCTGGATGTGGGTCCAGTACGGCTCCACGGCCGCGCGGTGGTAGCCCCGCAGCTCGCCCAGGAGCCGGGGCAGGTGTTTGGTGCCGCCGTCGATGAACTCCCGCAGCCGGGCCGGCGCGGGGGTCCCGAAGGCCGCCCCGAAGCCCGTCCCGGCGCCCGCGCCCACGAGCGACAGCTCGCGCCGCAGCCGTTCGGGCCGGAGCGCGCGCAGGGCGTCGAGGCCCACGTCCCATCCGTACTGCCCCTCGGCGGGGGTCAGGAAATCCGGGAAATAGCCGCGCGCGGGTATGAGCGCACCCAGCAGCCTTGTTTCACCATTCAACCGGCTACGGGTTTCCGTACGCCATTCACCGAACAACCGGGCATCACGCCGGTCTCTTAAGCGGTGAAAACTCAGAATCGTTTCCCACAACGCATCGGGACGTCCTGCCATCCGTACGCGTGCCAGGTCCACTCCAGTGAAATGGATACGAAGCACCGAACCCCCAGCTGTGCAACCGCAATCCCCCCGCCCTATGAGTATGCATGCCGTCACACGTGGTCACCACGCCCTTTCGGCCACAGTTGAAACCCCTTTCGGCAGGGGCGTGACAAGCGAAATCCTGTACTCCGCCAGGCACACTCCGGTGCGACCGAAACGCTCCGTGAAGGCCGTGGGGGGCTTTGCGGGGCCTGGCGGTCGGTCGCACAGGGAAGCGCCGACGTGCCTGGCGGATAGGCGGCAGGCGGTGGACGGGTGGGGATCCGTCCACCGCCTGGCGCCGTAAAGACTTCGTTGAATATGCGGCGATACCCGGCTTCGCCGCCGCCTTCGAAATGAAGGCGCGCCTGCCCCCGGAGGTCAGGCAACCGGGGACAGGCGCGGTCAGGGGGGAGCGGCCACGGCCGCTCCCGGCGGGGCTCAGCGGCTGTCGGAGCCCTTCGCCTCGGCGGCCGCACGGCCGGCCTCCAGGCGCGCCACCGGGATCCGGAAGGGCGAGCAGGAGACGTAGTCGAGGCCCACCTCGTGGAAGAAGTGCACCGACTCCGGGTCGCCGCCGTGCTCACCGCAGACGCCGAGCTTGAGGTCGGGACGGGTGGCCCGGCCCTGCTCGACCGCGTGGCGCACGAGCGAGCCGACGCCGTCCTTGTCGATGGTCTCGAAGGGCGAGACCCCGAAGATGCCCTTCTCCAGGTAGGCGGTGAAGAAGCTGGCCTCGACGTCGTCCCGGGAGAAGCCCCACACCGTCTGGGTCAGGTCGTTCGTGCCGAAGGAGAAGAACTGCGCGGCCTCGGCGATCTGGCCGGCGGTCAGGGCGGCGCGCGGCAGCTCGATCATCGTGCCGATCGAGAGCTTGAGGCTGGTGCCGGTGGCGGCCTCGACCTCTGCGATGACCCCGTCGGCCTCGTCGCGGACGATCTCCAGCTCCTGGACGGTGCCCACGAGCGGGATCATGATCTCGACGCGCGGGTCGCCCTTGGCGTTCTTGCGCTCGGCCGCGGCCTCGGCGATCGCCCGGACCTGCATGGCGAACAGACCGGGGATGACCAGGCCGAGGCGGACGCCGCGCAGACCCAGCATCGGGTTCTGCTCGTGCAGCTTGTGCACGGCCTGGAGCAGGCGCAGGTCGTTCTCGTTGGCGTCCTTGCGGGACTCGGCGAGGGCGACGCGGACCGACAGCTCGGTGATGTCGGGCAGGAACTCGTGCAGCGGCGGGTCGAGCAGCCGGACGGTGACGGGCAGGCCGTCCATCGCCTCGAACAGCTCGGTGAAGTCCTTCTTCTGCAGCGGCAGCAGGGCCGACAGGGCGCCCTCGCGCTCCTCGTCGGTGTCCGCGAGGATCAGGCGCTCGACCATCTCGCGGCGCTCGCCGAGGAACATGTGCTCGGTGCGGCACAGGCCGATGCCCTGGGCGCCGAAGCGGCGGGCGCGCAGCGCGTCCTCGGCGTTGTCGGCGTTGGCGCGCACCCGCAGGCGGCGCACGCGGTCCGCGTAGGCCATGATCCGGTGCACGGCGGCGACCAGCTCGTCGGCGTCGTCGGCGCCGGCGTGCATGCGGCCCTCGAAGTACTCGACGACCGGGGACGGTACGACGGGTACCTCACCGAGGTAGACCTTGCCGGTGGAGCCGTCGATGGAGACGACGTCGCCCTCTTCGATGACCGTCTCGCCGACCGTCATCCGGCGGCGCTTGGTGTCGACGTCGAGCTCCTCGGCGCCGCAGACGCAGGTCTTGCCCATGCCGCGGGCGACGACGGCGGCGTGCGAGGTCTTGCCGCCGCGCGAGGTCAGGATGCCCTCGGAGGCGATCATGCCGTCGAGGTCGTCGGGGTTGGTCTCGCGGCGAATCAGGATGACCTTCTCGCCGGAACGGGACCACTTGACGGCCGTGTACGAGTCGAAGACGGCCTTGCCGACCGCCGCACCCGGGGAGGCGGCGATACCGCGGCCCAGCAGGGTGGTCTTCGCGTCCTCGTCGAAGCGCGGGAACATCAGCTGGGCCAGCTGGTGGCCGGTGACGCGCTGCAGCGCCTCGGCCTCGTCGATCAGGCCCTGGTCCACGAGCTGGGTGGCGATGCGGAACGCGGCGCCGGCGGTGCGCTTGCCGACACGGGTCTGGAGCATCCACAGCTGACCGCGCTCGATGGTGAACTCGATGTCGCAGAGGTCCTTGTAGTGGGTCTCCAGCTTCGTCATGATCGCCATGAGCTGGTCGTACGAGGCCTTGTCGATGGCCTCCAGGTCCGCGAGCGGAACGGTGTTGCGGATGCCCGCGACGACGTCCTCGCCCTGGGCGTTCTGCAGGTAGTCGCCGTAGACGCCCGCGTGGCCGCTGGCCGGGTCACGGGTGAAGGCGACGCCGGTGCCGGAGTCGGGGCCGAGGTTGCCGAAGACCATCGAGCAGATGTTGACCGCGGTGCCCAGGTCGCTCGGGATGCGCTCCTGGCGGCGGTAGAGCTTGGCGCGGTCGGTGTTCCAGGAGTTGAAGACGGCCTCGACGGCGAGGTCGAGCTGCTCGCGGGCGTCCTGCGGGAACTCGCGGCCGGCCTCCTTCGAGACGATCTTCTTGAAGGCCTTGACCAGCTTCTTGAGGTCGGCGGCGTCGAGGTCGGTGTCGACGGTGACCTTCTTGGCGGCCTTGGCCTCGTCGAGGGCGTCCTCGAAGAGCTCGCCCTCGACGCCGAGGACGGTCTTGCCGAACATCTGGATGAGACGGCGGTACGAGTCCCACGCGAAGCGCTCGTTGCCCGCCTGGGCGGCGAGGCCGGTGACGGACTCGTCGGAGAGGCCGATGTTGAGGACCGTGTCCATCATGCCCGGCATGGAGAACTTGGCTCCGGAGCGGACGGAGACCAGCAGCGGGTCGTCCGACTGACCGAGCTTCTTGCCCATCTTCGCCTCGAGGGCGGCGAGGTGCGCGCCGACCTCGTCGCGCAGCTCGGCCGGGGCCGAGCCGCTCTCCAGGTAGACCTTGCAGGCCTCGGTGGTGATGGTGAAGCCGGGGGGCACGGGGAGACCAAGGTTGGTCATCTCGGCGAGGTTGGCTCCCTTGCCGCCGAGAAGGTCCTTGAGGTCCCGGTTGCCCTCGGTGAAGTCGTAGACGAACTTCTGATCTTTGTTTTCCGACACGGGTCTCGACTCCTCGAGGACTCGGGTGGCTGCCCTGACGGCCAGGAACATACCCAGATCGAAGGCTTCTGGGTACGTCCACTTGGCCGTCATGCGGCTGTAACCACCCGTGCGCCACCACATCGAAAGTAACTCACGGGTAAGGAAAACCGGCCCGCAGCATTCAGAACCCGAAGGGAGAGGGGGGTTTTGAGGCCTGATCACGCTCGGATGAGCGATCATCGATACATTTGCGTTCAAGTCTTGAACGCACAAAGGGTGGCACCCAGTGCCACCCTTTGAAAGTCTTACCCGTGACTTATGTGCTCATCTGAGCGAAACCCCTCCCATGCGTGGCGTATATCACGCCGCACGGAGGGCGATTTGTCAGCCCCCGGAGGTGTCCAGCTCGGCGTCCTCGCTCACGCCGGCGCAGTCGTACGGATCGTTCAACCAGCCCTCGGGCAGGACAACCCGGTTGTTTCCGGACGTCCGGCCGCGCGGACCGTCCGCACTCTCGGGCCACGGCTGATCCAGATCGAGCTCGCTCAGATGAGCGTCCAGTTCGGCCAGGGAGGAGGTGACCGCCAGCTTCCCCCGCATCTCGGACCCCACCGCGAAGCCCTTGAGGTACCAGGCCACGTGCTTACGGAAGTCGATCACCCCGCGCGCCTCGTCGCCGATCCACTCCCCCAGCAGCTGCGCGTGCCTGACCATCGTGGCCGCGACCTCGCGCAGCGTGGGCTTGTGGAAGTCCTCGGGCCTGCCCTCGAAGGCCGCCACCAGGTCGTTGAACAGCCACGGCCGCCCGAGGCAGCCGCGCCCCACGACGACGCCGTCGCAGCCCGTCTCGCGGACCATGCGCAGGGCGTCCTCCGCACACCAGATGTCGCCGTTGCCGAGCACCGGAATCTCCGGCACGTGCTCCTTGAGGCGGGCGATGGCCTCCCAGTCGGCCGTCCCGCCGTAGTGCTGGGCGGTGGTGCGGCCGTGCAGGGCGATGGCGGTGACCCCTTCCTCGACGGCGATCCGGCCGGCGTCGAGGTAGGTGAGGTGATCGTCGTTGATGCCCTTGCGCATCTTCATCGTCACCGGCAGGTCGCCCGCGCCCGCGACGGCCTCGCGCAGGATCGCCCGCAGCAGGTTGCGCTTGTAGGGCAGGGCCGAGCCGCCGCCCTTGCGGGTGACCTTGGGGACGGGGCAGCCGAAGTTGAGGTCGATGTGGTCGGCGCGGTCCTCTTCGACGATCATCCGGACGGCCTTGCCGACCGTCACCGGGTCCACCCCGTACAGCTGAATCGAGCGCGGCTTTTCCGTCGCGTCGAAGTGGATCAGCTGCATGGTCTTGTCGTTGCGCTCGACCAGGGCGCGGGTCGTGATCATCTCGCTCACGAACAGCCCCTTGCCGCCCGAGAACTCGCGGCAGAGGGTGCGGAACGGGGCATTGGTGATGCCGGCCATCGGCGCGAGCACCACCGGGGGCTGCACGGTGTGCGGGCCGATCGCGAGCGGCGGGGGGAGCGTGGTCATCCCCCCATTGTCGCGCATGCCCTTGTTGTTAGTTAGACGTACTATCGGCGGCATGCATCACATGAGTCACCGGCGGCGCGTGCTCGTCCTGGCGATCTGCTGCATGAGCCTGCTCATCGTCAGTCTCGACAACACCGTCCTGAACGTCGCGCTCCCTTCGATGCGCCACGAACTGCACGCCTCGGTCTCGGGCATGCAGTGGACGATCGACGCGTACACCCTGGTCCTGGCCTCGCTGTTGATACTGGCCGGGTCCACGGCCGACCGGATCGGGCGCCGCAGGGTCTTCGCGGCGGGCCTGGTCCTCTTCACCGCGGGCTCGGCGCTCTGCTCGCTCGCCCCCACCCTCGAATGGCTGATCGCCTTCCGGATGGTCCAGGCCGTCGGCGGCTCGATGCTCAATCCGGTCGCCATGTCGATCATCACCAACACGTTCACGGACCCGAAGGAACGCGCCCGCGCCATCGGCGTCTGGGGTGCGGTGGTGGGCATCTCCATGGCCGCCGGGCCCCTGATCGGCGGCCTGCTGGTGGACTCCGTCGGCTGGCGGTCGATCTTCTGGGTGAACCTGCCCGTCGGCCTCCTCGCCCTCGCCCTGACCCTGCGCTACCTCCCCGAGTCCCGGGCCGAGCACCCCCGCCGGTCCGATCCGGTGGGCCAGCTGCTGGTCATGGTCCTGCTCGGCGCGATGACGTACGGGATCATCGAGGGCCCGGCGGCCGGCTGGACCTCCCCGGTCATCGTCGGCTGCGCCCTGGCCGCCGTGGCCGCGCTGACCGCGCTGATCGTCTACGAGCCCCGGCGCGCGGAGCCGCTGATCGACCCCCGGTTCTTCCGGAGCGCGCCGTTCAGCGGGGCGACGGTGATGGCGGTGAGCGCCTTCGCCGCGCTGTCCGGGTTCCTCTTCCTGAACACCCTCTACCTCCAGGACGTACGGGGGCTGGGCGCCCTCGACGCCGGGCTCTACATGCTGCCGATGGCCGTGCCGGCGTTCCTGTGCGCGCCGCTGGCCGGCCGGCTGGTCGCCACCCGGGGGCCGCGGCTCCCGCTGCTGATCGCGGGGGTGGCGATGGGGGCGAGCGGGCTGCTGTTCGCAGCGTTCTCGGCGGAGGGCTCCACCCCCCTGATGTTCGCCGGGTACGTGCTCTTCGGCATCGGCTTCGGCCTGGTCAACGCCCCGATCACCAATACGGCGATCTCCGGGATGCCGCGCGCCCAGGCGGGGGTCGCGGCCGCCGTGGCCTCCACCAGCCGGCAGACCGGCGGGGCGCTGGGCGTCGCGGTGATCGGCGCGGTGCTGGCGGCCGGGACGGCGGGCGGCGGGGACTTCGCGGCGGCCACCCGGCCCGCCTGGTGGATCATCACGGCCTGCGGGCTGCTGGTCCTGCTCGTGGGCGCGGCGACGACCGGCGCGTGGGCCGATGCCACGGCCCGGCGCACGGCCCGCGAGCTCGAACCGGCCCCCAGCCCCGCGGCGGCGGCCGCTCCCCCCATGGCCTGACGGGCCACCGGTCCGCGGCGGGACCGCGGGCGCTTCACACCGACGGGTGACAGATATTGAAATCTGTCACCCGTCATGCCATTGTTGTTCCATGACGACACACGAGAACACCACCGCCACCCCCCGCACGCTCGGCGCCACGGGCCCCACCGTCTTCCCCCTGGGGCTGGGCTGCATGGGCATGTCCGCGCTCTACGGCGAGGCCGACCGCTCCGAGTCCCTCGCGACCGTCCACGCCTTCCTCGAAGCGGCTCCCGCCGGGATGAACACGCTGCTCGACACCGGCGACTTCTACGGAATGGGCCACAACGAGCTGCTGATCAACGAAGCCCTGCGCACCGCCCCCGCGGCCGCCCGCGAGGCGGCGCTGACCAGCGTCAAGTTCGGAGCCCTGCGCACCGTCGAGGGCGGCTTCACCGGGTACGACGGCCGGCCCGCGGCCGTGAAGAACTTCCTGGCCTACTCCCTGCAGCGGCTCGGCCGGGACCACATCGACGTCTACCGGATCGCCCGCGTGGACCCGGACGTCCCGATCGAGGAAACCGTCGGGGCCATCGCCGAGGCCGTGCAGGCGGGACACGTACGGCACATCGGCCTCTCCGAGGTCGGCGCCGACACCCTGCGCCGGGCCGCCGCCGTGGCCCCGATCTCCGACCTCCAGATCGAGTACTCCCTGATCTCCCGCGGCATCGAGGACGAGATCCTGCCGACCGCCAGAGAACTCGGCATCGGGATCACGGCGTACGGGGTGCTCTCCCGCGGCTTGATCAGCGGCCACTTCTCCCGCGACCGCGAGCTGGCCCCGGGCGACTTCCGCGGGATGAGCCCCCGCTTCCAGGGCGAGAACCTCCAGCGCAACCTCGACCTGGTCGAGGTACTGCGCAAGGTGGCCGCGGAGAAGGGCGTGAGTGTCGCGCAGACCGCCATCGCCTGGGTGCTCGCCCAGGGGCCGCGCCACGGCGTCGACATCGTGCCGCTGGTCGGGGCCCGGCGCCGGGACCGGCTGGCGGAGGCACTCGGTGCCATGCGGGTGGAGCTGACCCCGGCGGACCTGGCGGCCGTCGAAGCGGCGGTCCCGGCGGGAGCGGCGGCCGGCGATCGCTACCCGGCGGCCCAGATGGCCCACCTGGACAGCGAGCACTGAGCGGGCGGTACGGTCGTACCCATGCCCTCCGCTGCCGCCGAGCCCCTGACCCCCGAGCGCATCCTCGAAACGACCGAGGAGGTGCTGCGGCGCTTCGGCCCGGGCAAGGCGACCGTGGTGGACGTGGCGCGCGCCCTGGGCGTCAGCCACGGCAGCGTGTACCGGCACTTCCCGTCGAAGGCGGCACTGCGCGAGGCCGTCACGGACCGCTGGCTCGCCAAGAGCGTGGTCGTGCTGGAGCGCATCGCCTCGGCTCCGGCCGAGGCGGCCCCCACCAAGCTGGAGACGTGGCTCGAAGCCCTCTTCGAGGCCAAGCGGAAGAAGGCCGGGGCGGATCCCGAGCTGTTCGCCACCTACACCGTGCTGCTGGCCGAGAACAGCGGGGTGGTCGACGCCCACCTGACCCAGCTCATCGACCAGCTGACACGGATCATCGCCGAGGGCGTCGCGGCCGGCACCCTGGCCGCTCCCGATGTCCCCGCGGCCGCCCGCGCCGTGTTCGACGCCACCGGGCGCTTCCACGATCCGCAGTACGCGGCCGACTGGATCTCGCCGACGATCGTGCCCGAGTTCGAGGCCGTCACCTCGCTCATCATCCGAGGCCTGCGCGCCTGACCTGGGACTCCGCTGTCCGGAACGAAACCCACCATCCGGAATGAAACCCTCCGGACGGCTTGGCGATCATTTTGGGTCAGCCAACTTGTACATGTCCCTGTCATTTCTTTACGGTCCCCTTACCGCACACTTCACCATGTACGTTCCAGGGGGAACCTTGTCCACCGACGTCTCACGTCCCGCACCTCCCGCGCGCTCCGGCGCGGCCGCCGCCGTCAGCTGGATCCTGACGATCGGCCTGAATGTGGTCGCGCCGATCCTCACGTACAACGCGCTCAAGGACCACGGCTGGAGCGAGTTCGCGGCGCTGCTCATCAGTGGCGCCTGGGCGGTTCTCGACACCGCCATCGTCGTGGCCTGGCGGCGCAAGCTCGACGAATTCGCCCTGGTCACCATCGTGTTCCTGGTGATCACCGCCGTCGTCTCGCTCATCGGCGCCCACTCGGCGCGGGCCCTGCTGATCAAGGACTCGGGCGTGACGGGCCTGTTCGGGCTGCTCTGCCTGGCCACCCTGGCCACGGCCCGCCCGCTGATCTTCTACTTCGGCCGCAAGTTCGCCACGGACGGCACTCCGGAGAGCACCGCCTGGTGGAACGGCCTGTGGCAGTACGAGGGCTTCCGCACCACGATGCGCCGCATGACCCTGGTGTGGGGCGCCGCCTACGTCATCGAGGCCCTGGTCCGGATCGCCCTGGCCTTCGCCCTGAGCACCTCGACCATGGTGGTGATCAGCCCGTTCATGATCTACGGGACCATGATCGGCCTGGCGGTGTGGACGACCCGCTACGGCAAGCGCTCCCAGGCCGAGGGTGAGAGGCGGGCGGCCGAGGCGGCGGCGCAGGCGGCCGGGCAGCCGGCCGTGCAGACCGCCGGAGGAACCCCCGCGGCCTGACCCGCCGCGCAGGAACACACGAAAGCCGGTGGCCCGGTGCGCGGATCGCGCACCGGGCCACCGGCTTTCTCGCGTCGGGACCTAGCAGCCGAGCAGACGGCTGCCGAGGTAGCTCTGGATCTGGTCCAGGGAGACGCGCTCCTGCTTCATGGTGTCGCGCTCGCGCACGGTCACCGCGTTGTCGTCCAGGGTGTCGAAGTCGACGGTGACGCAGAACGGCGTACCGATCTCGTCCTGGCGACGGTAGCGGCGGCCGATGGCACCGGCGTCGTCGAACTCGATGTTCCAGTTCTTGCGCAGGTCGGCGGCCAGGCCCTTGGCCTTCGGCGACAGCGTCGCGTTGCGGGACAGCGGCAGGACGGCGACCTTGATGGGCGCCAGGCGCGGGTCGAGGCGCATGACGGTGCGCTTCTCCATGACGCCCTTGGCGTTGGGGGCCTCGTCCTCGTTGTACGCGTCGAGCATGAAGGCGAGCATGGCGCGGTTCACACCGGCCGCCGGCTCGATGACGTACGGCGTGTAACGCTCGCCGGCCTCCTGGTCGAAGTACGTCAGGTCCTGGCCGGAGGCGGCGGAGTGCGCCTTGAGGTCGAAGTCGGTGCGGTTGGCCACGCCCTCCAGCTCGGAGAACTCGTTGCCACCGAAGTTGAAGCGGTACTCGATGTCGGCGGTGCGCTTCGAGTAGTGGGACAGCTTCTCCTTCGGGTGCTCGTACCAGCGGATGTTCTCCTCGCGGATACCGAGGCCGCGGTACCAGTTCCACCGCTCGGCCATCCAGTACTCCTGCCACTGCTCGTCCTCGCCCGGCTTGACGAAGAACTCCATCTCCATCTGCTCGAACTCGCGCGTGCGGAAGATGAAGTTGCCCGGCGTGATCTCGTTGCGGAAGGACTTGCCCATCTGCGCGATGCCGAACGGGGGCTTCTTGCGCGAAGTCGTCTGCACGTGGGCGAAGTTGGTGAAGATGCCCTGGGCGGTCTCCGGGCGCAGGTATGCCTTGGAACCGGTGTCCTGGGTCGGGCCGAGGTGGGTCTCCAGCATGCCGGAGAACTGCTTGGGCTCGGTGAACTGGCCCTTCACGCCACAGTGGGGGCAGTTGACGTCGGCAAGGCCGTTGGCGGGCAGGCGGCCGTGCTTGGCCTCGTACGCCTCTTCCAGGTGGTCGGCACGCTGGCGCTTGTGGCAGGAGGTGCACTCGGTGAGCGGGTCGGAGAAGGTCGCGACGTGGCCGGAGGCCACCCACACCTCGGGGGCCAGGATCACGGAAGAGTCGAGGCCGACGACGTCCTCACGCCCGGTGACCATCGCCTTCCACCACTGGCGCTTGATGTTCTCCTTGAGCTCGACACCGAGCGGGCCGTAGTCCCAGGCAGCCCTGGAGCCGCCGTAGATGTCACTGCACGGGAAAACGAAGCCACGGCGCTTGCTCAGGCTGACGATGGTTTCGATCTTGTCGGCGGCCACGGTGCTCTCTTCATTACGAGGACGAACGGCGAAGTCTTTAGGTTACCGGCGCCCGCACCCCGCCTATCAAATCGGGGACCCCTTCTACGGAGGACGGCAGTCCGCTCACCGGGGCTTTTGACAATCGTTTCCATCTTTGATGAAAATGGATGTCATGAACGTACGACGCCTCATACCCACCGCCGCCCTCGCCGGTGCCGTCGCCCTGGCCGCGACGGCCCTCACCGCCTGCTCCGGAGCCGGAGCCCAGCCCGGTGACGACAAGGGCGGCAGACTGGGTGTGACGGCGTCGTTCTACCCGCTGCAGTTCCTCGCCGAGCAGATCGGCAAGGACCACGTGAAGGTCACGGGCCTCACCAAGCCGGGCGTCGAACCGCACGACCTGGAGATCACCCCCCGGCAGACCTCGCAGCTGGGCGACGCCGACGTGGTGCTCTACCTCAAGACCCTCCAGCCCGCCGTGGACAAGGCCGTCGAGCTGTCCGGCGCGAAGAACGTCGTCGACGCCGCCACCCTCACCAAGCTGGAGACCCACTCCGCCGCCGGGCACGAGGGCCACGACCACGCGGCCGAGGGCGAGGACGACGGGCACGACCACGGGCACGACCACGGCGAGGCCGGAACCGACCCCCACGTGTGGCTGGACCCCGTCAAGTACGCGGAGATCGCCCAGGGCGTCGGCGCCGCACTGGAGAAGGCCGACCCCTCCAACGCGGCCGACTACCGCAAGAACGCCGGTGAACTCGTCGCCAAGCTGGGCGCCCTGGACACCGAGTTCAAGGACGGCCTGCAGAACACGGCCACCAAGACCTTCATCGCCACGCACTCCGCCTTCGGCTACCTCGCCGAGCGCTACGGCCTGCACCAGGAGGGCATCTCCGGCGTCGACCCCGAGGCCGAGCCCAGCCCGGCCCGGATGAAGGAACTCCAGGCCGTCGCGAAGAAGGACAATGTGACGACCGTGTTCTTCGAGGCCCTGGCCAGCGACAAGACGGCCAAGGCCCTCGCCCGGGACACCGGCCTCAAGACCGATGTCCTGGACCCCCTCGAAGGCATCACCGACTCGTCCCAGGGCGCCGACTACTTCGAGGTCATGCGCTCCAACCTGAAGAACCTGCAGAAGGCACTCGGGAGCAAGTAATGGCAGTAACGGAGGCGCGCACCATGCAGTCCACGCCGCAAGAGGGCCAGGACCGGACCGTCATATCCCTGCGCGGGGCCACGGCCTCGCTCGGCTCGCGCCCCGTGCTGCGCGGGGTCGACCTCACCGTGCACCGGGGTGAGGTCGTCGCCCTGCTCGGCGCCAACGGCTCGGGCAAGTCCACGGCCGTCCGCGCCGTCGTCGGCCAGGTCCCCCTGACCTCCGGCGAGCTGTCCCTCTTCGGCACCGACTTCAAGCGCTTCCGCCAGTGGTCGCGGATCGGCTACGTCCCCCAGCGGACCACCGCCGCCGGGGGCGTACCCGCCACCGTCCGCGAGGTCGTCTCCTCCGGCCGGCTGACCCGCACCCGCTTCGGGATCCTGCGCAGGGCCGACAAGGCCGCCGTCGAGCACGCCCTGTCCCTGGTGGACATGGAGGGCCACGCCGACGCCTCGGTCAACGCCCTCTCCGGCGGCCAGCACCAGCGCGTGCTCATAGCCCGGGCGCTCGCCGCCGAACCCGAACTCCTGATCATGGACGAGCCGATGGCCGGCGTGGACCTGGGCAACCAGGAGGTCCTGGCCAACGCCGTACGCCGCCAGGTCGAGGCCGGGACCACCGTCCTGCTGGTCCTGCACGAGCTGGGTCCCCTGGAACCCCTGATCGACCGGGCGGTCGTACTGCGCGACGGCTGCGTCACGCATGACGGCCCGCCCCCCGAGGCCGTGGGGCAGCACGCCCTGCCGGGCCACGACCACGTACACCCCCACTCGGCGCACGACGCCGAACCCCTGCGGACGGGACTGCTGAGCTGATGGGCTTCCTCAACGACCCCTTCATGGTGCGCGCGCTGATCGCCGCCGCACTGGTCGGCGTGACGGCGCCCGCGATCGGCACGTACCTGGTCCAGCGCCGCCAGGCGATCATGGGCGACGGCCTCGGCCACGTCGCGATGACCGGTGTCGCGCTCGGCCTCGTCACCAACACCAGCCCGGTGTGGATGGCCACCCTCGTGGCGGTCGTCGGCGCCGTCGCGATGGAGATGATCCGTTCCCGCGGCAGGACCAGCGGCGACGTCGCCCTGTCGCTGCTGTTCTACGGCGGCCTGGCGGGCGGCGTGATGATCGTGAACCTCGGCGGCAGCTCCACCGCGAAGCTCCTGGGCCCCATGTTCGGCTCGATCACCGCCGTCGCGCCCGAGGACGTCACCGCGATGGCGCTCCTCGCCGCCTTCGTCCTCGCCGTCGCCCTCGGCCTGCGCCGACAGCTCTTCGCCGTCTGCCAGGACGAGGAGTTCGCCAAGGTCACCGGCCTGCCGGTGCGCCTGCTGAACCTGCTGATCGCGGTCACCGCCGCCGTCACCGTGACGGTCGCCATGCGCATCGTGGGACTGCTGCTGGTCAGCGCCATGATGGTGATCCCGGTCGCGGCCGCGCAGCGGATCACCCGGGGCTTCGCCGCCACGCTGGGGCTGGCCATCGGCATCAGCCTCACCGTCTCCCTGGTCGGCACGACCGCCACGTACTACCTCAACGCGCCGTCCGGCGCCGCGATCGTGCTGCTCGCCATCGCGGTGTTCATGGCCCTGACGGCCGTCTCGGCGCCCCTGGCCCGGCGCCGCGCGGCGTCCGCCCGCGCGGCGGAGGAGGTCTGTACGCGGGATGACGTGACAGTCTGAGAGGGACGGCCGCCTGGCACAATGGGCCGAGGCCGAAACGAGGAGGAACCGGTGGCGACTGCGCCTGGCGAGACGAATACCGCGCCAGTACGAGGACGGTCCACCCGGCAGCGGGCCGCAGTGGCGGCGGCGCTGGACGAGGTGGACGAGTTCCGCAGCGCCCAGGAGCTGCACGACATGCTCAAGCACCGCGGCGACTCCGTGGGCCTGACCACCGTGTACCGCACCCTGCAGTCCCTGGCCGACGCGGGCGAGGTCGACGTGCTGCGCACCAGCGACGGCGAGTCCGTGTACCGGCGCTGCTCCACCGGGGAGCACCACCACCACCTGGTCTGCCGCAAGTGCGGCAAGGCGGTGGAGGTCGAGGGCCCCGCCGTGGAGAAGTGGGCGGACGCCATCGCGGCCGAACACGGCTACGTGAACGTGGCCCACACCGTCGAGATCTTCGGCACCTGCGCCGACTGCGCGGCGGCCGGCTGACCGATCCTGGTCAGGATCCGGCCGAAGACCGATCGGATCCGGTCGACATCGGCCGGATCCGAAAGGCGAGCCCTGTCTGCCGCTCCTGCCGCCCGCCTGCGCGCCCTCCGGACGGCGGGCGCGGTGACGCGGCTCCACCGCCCGGTCGGGGCGTGTCCGTGGCGGCGGAGCCCGGCCGACCGGTCAGCCCGTGGAGCCCTCGGACTGGTTCGGGACGGCGCCGCCGAAGCGGCGGTCGCGCTGGGCGTACTCCAGGCAGGCCGCCCAGAGGTTGCGGCGGTCGAAGTCCGGCCACAGCACGTCCTGGAAGACCATCTCGGCGTACGCGCTCTGCCAGAGCAGGTAGTTGGAGGTGCGCTGCTCGCCGCTGGGACGCAGGAACAGGTCCACGTCCGGCATGTCCGGGTAGTAGATGTACTTCGCGAAGGTCTTCTCGTTGACCTTCGACGGGTCCAGCCGGCCGGCGGCCACGTCACGGGCGATCGCCTGCGCCGCGTCGGCGATCTCCGCGCGGCCACCGTAGTTCACGCAGAAGTACAGGGTCATCGCGTCGTTGTCGACGGTCTGCTCCTGGGCGATCTGGAGCTCCTGGACGACGGACTTCCACATCTTCGGCATGCGGCCGACCCAGCGGATCCGGATGCCGAGCTCGTTCATCTCGTCGCGGCGGCGGCGGATGACGTCGCGGTTGAAGTTCATCAGGAAGCGGACCTCGTCGGGCGAGCGCTTCCAGTTCTCCGTCGAGAAGGCGTACAGGGACAGGTTCTTGACGCCCATCTCCAGGCAGCCCTTGAGCACGTCGAGCACGACGCCCTCGCCCACCTTGTGGCCCTCGGTGCGCGGCAGGCCGCGCTCCTTGGCCCAGCGGCCGTTGCCGTCCATGACGACGGCGACGTGGTTCGGGACCAGCTCACCGGGGATCTTCGGCGGGCGCGCACCGGACGGGTGCGGCTCGGGAACCTTGTACTCGCGGCGAGAGCGTCCCAGAATCCCGCGTCGTGCCATGTGCCCAGCTCCTATTTCTCGACGTAACGCAGGGAGCGTAGCCCGCGCTCCAGATGCCAGTGCAAATAGGCCGAGACCAGCCCGCTGCCCTCCCGCACGTGGCGCGCCTCGCAGGCGTCCGCGTGTTTCCAGTCGCCCGTCAGCAGCGCGCTGAGCAGTGCGATGGCCTCCGACGAGGGTACGACGGAGCCGGGGACGCGGCAGTCTCCGCATATGACCCCGCCCGCGGCGACGGAGAAGTGCCGGTTGGGGCCGTGGATCCCGCACTTCGCGCAGTCCTCGAAGCTGGGCGCGTAGCCGTTGACGGCGAGGGAGCGCAGCAGGAAGGCGTCGAGGATGAGGTGCGGTTCGTGTTCGCCGCGCGCGAGCGTGCGCAGGGCGCCGACCAGCAGCAGGTACTGCTGGACGGAGGGTTCGCCCTCGTTCTCGGTGAAGCGTTCGGCGGTCTCCAGCATCGCGGTGCCGGCGGTGTACCGGGCGTAGTCGGTGACGATGCCGTTGCCGTAGGGGGCGATGATCTCGGTCTGGGTGCACAGCGGCAGGCTGCGGCCGATGAGCTCGCTGCCGCGGGCGAAGAACTGCACGTCGGCGTGGGAGAAAGGTTCCAGCCCGGCGCCGAACTTGGACTTCGTACGGCGCACCCCGCGTGCGACGGCCCGTACGCGGCCGTGACCGCGGGTGAGCAGGGTGATGATGCGGTCCGCCTCACCCAGCTTCTGGGTGCGCAGCACGATGCCGTCGTCGCGGAACAGACTCATGCGCCCATTGTCACCTGTACGGAACCCCGTACGGGGACGGCGGCGTGCGGCGGCGCCCCCGCCCGCGGGGAACAGCGCTCGTCCCCGCCCGGACCGCGGTCCGGGCGGGGACGGCACCCCTTGGGAGGATCAGGAGGATCAGGAGGTGGTGGTTCCGGCTCCGTCGGCCTTCTCGGCCCCGGCCGGGGCCGCCACCGGCTGTGCGGGCAGCTCGACCGGCGGGGCCGGCTTGGCGGCCGGCTCGGCGACCGCCTCGGCCGGCTCGACGGCCGGCGGGGCGGCCTGCCCGGCGGCCGGCTCGGCCTGCGGCGCGGACCCGGCGTCGTCCTTGGCCAGGCCGTTGAAGACCAGGTTGAGGAGGATCGCGGCCGTGGCACCGAGGGTGACACCGCTGTTGAGGAGCGAGGAGACGTCCGGGCTGACGTGCTTGTCGAAGTAGGCCGGAACCGTGGCGGGGAAGAGGGCGAAGGCCAGCGAGACGCCGACGATCAGGGCGTTCTTCTCCTCCTTCAGGTCCACCTTGGCGAGGGTCTGGATACCGGCCAGAGCGACCATGCCGAACATCACGGTGGCGGCGCCGCCGAGGACGCCCGGCGGGACGGAGGCGACGATCGCGGCGGCCTTGGGGATCAGGCCGAGCACGATCATGAAGGCGCCTGCGGCCACGACCACGAAGCGGCTCTTGACCTTGGTCATCCGCACCAGGCCGACGTTCTCGGCGAAGGCCACGTACGGGAAGGAGTTCAGGATGCCGCCGAGGGCGGTGGCGGCGCCGTCGGCGCGCAGGGCGCGGGCCACGGTCTCGCTGTCGACCTCCTTGCCGACGATGTCGCCGACCGCGTACGTGTCGCCGGTGGTCTCGACCATGGTGATCAGCATGACGATCAGCATGAGGAGGATCGGGAACCATTCGAACTTCGGGGCCCCGAAGTGGAAGGGCGTGGTGACGCCGATCCAGTCGGACCGGCCGACGCTGCCGAACTTCGCGTCCCCGAGCAGGAAGGCCGCCACCGTGCCGCCGACCAGGCCGAGCAGGATGCTGATGCTGCGCAGGAACGGTCCGCCGAACTTCATCAGGACGAGGATGAAGAGCATGGTGCCGCCGGCGTAGGCCAGCTGCGTCGGGACGCCGCCGTCGGCGATCGTCGGGGCTCCGCCGGCCGCGTCCTTGAGGCCGACCGGGATCAGGACGATGCCGAGGACCGTGATGACCGTGCCGGTGACCACCGGCGGGAAGAGCCGCATGACGGCGCGGAAGGCCTTGGCGGGCAGCCAGGCGAAGGCGAAGGTGGCCAGACCGGCCGTGATGACCGCGCCGTAGATCACCAGCAGGGCCGCGGTCCCGCCGCCGGCGCCGAGACCGATGGCGATCATCGGCGAGACCGCCGTGAAGGTCACGCCCTGGATCAGCGGGAGCCGCGCGCCGACGCGGCCGATGCCCCAGGCCTGGATGATCGAGGCGATACCGCAGGTGAAGAGGTCCGCGTTGATCAGGTAGACCAGCTGTTCCGGGCTCAGCTTGAGTGCGCTGCCGACGATGATCGGGACGATCACCGCACCGGCGTAGAAGGCGAGTACGTGCTGGAAGCCGTACAGCGCGAGCTTGGGGAGGGGGAGCACCTCGTCGACCGGGTGCGAGCTCTGCTCTCCGTTGGCGGAAAGCCGGGCGGCGACACGTGCCATCTCTGCCTTGCCCTTCAATGAGGTAGGTGATGGAGAGGAAGCTGGTTGTCCCTGGTCGGAGTGGGTCGCTAACCCGTTGGTCCGCCGGGGTCTTCAGGGGGAACACGGAGATCGAAGCCCCGCTGTGTTTCCGGCGGTGTCTCGTCGTGTGACCGGAATTGAACGCCTGTGGGCGCGCTCACAGATATCGTCGACTTCCACAAAGTGTTGACGTCCAGGGACATTCGATCTGGAGGTTCCGCCAGTGGCGCGAGCGGGGCGAGGGGCGTATGGCTCCGGGCCCCGAAAACGCCCGCTCCGGCTGTGCGGCGGCGAAGCGCCACGGCTCTGACGTGCCCGGACATTCCGCGAGGGGCGTCGACCCGGCAAAGGGGAGCGCATGATTTCGGCCGTCCACATGCTGGATGGCCGGATAGGGAGGGGGCACTTCCACCCCGTTGCACGGATCCCGTGGGGCCCCGGTTCACCGCCGTAAGGCCGGATCGTTACCTCGTTCCGGGCCGCCGGGGCCGCCGCGGGGCCCTCGCCCGGGCCCGGCCGCGGGGTCCCGACCGGGCCCGGGACGCGCCGGGGCCCGGCGGGCGACTGCCCCGCCGGGCCCCGATCCGCCCGCGCGCGCGTCGTCTAGGGCGCCCGCACCGCCGACAGCAGCCGGGCCACCTCCTGCGCGTCCATGCGCAGCGCGGCACCGACGGTGGCCAGCACCTCGCGCTCGGCGGGGATGTACGGCCCGTCCGCGAGGGCGATCCGGGCACCCTGGAGCAGGATCGATTCGCGGCCCGGTCCGGCCAGGTGCGGAGCCAGCGGTTCCAGCGCCTCGTGGAGCTCTATCGACAGGGCCGCCCCGCAGCACTCGGGCCCGTCGTAGAGCCCGAGCCGGCCCTCGTCGGTGGCCAGGGCCTCCACCATGGACTCCAGCTGCTCCTCCGTGCAGTCCTGGAACCCGGCGGCCCGTACGGCCGTCACGGCGGCCTCCAGCGCGCTGCGCGAGGAGGTGCCGCCGGCCGCCAGTACGGCGAGGGCCACCGTGTGCGCGGCGTCGCGCAGCAGCGCGGAGAAACGGGTGGTGGTGAGGTGGTCGAGCACCTCGGTGCCGAAGCGGTCCCGGCAGGCCTGGCACTCGACGACGGGGCCCGCGTCCCCGCGCGGCAGCAGCGGCACTCCGAGCACGGTGAAGCGGCGGCGCCCGGTGCGCCGGCGGTAGTTGCGGTCACCGCCGCAGCCGGGGCAGAAGAACTCCCCGTCGCCCACGGTGCTCCAGGTGGTACGGATGCCCCAGGCCGTCAGCTTCCGGCCGTCCCCACCCCGAACTGGCAGCACGTCGCACCTCCGTCACCTTCCGGCAGCACCGCCGGGTTGGCGTGATGTTAGCCACATCGGTGAGGATGCGTCAGCCGTGTGACAAGACAACATCGGGCGGGGGCGCGCAGTTGGCCGAGTTGCGCCCCCGCCGCCGTGTGCGCCCCCCGGGCCCTTCCCGCAGTCCCTACCCTCGGCGCCATGAACGAGAAGTCCTGTCTGGTCACCGGTGCCGCGAGCGGCATCGGCCGGGCCACGTCCCTGCTTCTGGCCCGCTCGGGGGCCCTGCTGACCGCCGCCGACGTCAACGCCCCGGGCCTGGAGGCCCTGCGCGCGGAACTGGCCGCCGAGGGCCGGAGCATCACCGTCGTCACCGGTGACGTGTCCGATCCCGGGGCCAACCGCGCGATGGTCGCGGCGGCGGTCGGCGCCTACGGCCGCCTCGACGTCGCCGTGGCGAACGCCGGGGTGCTCCCCCTTTCGGACGTACGGGAGACCAGTCCCGAGGACTGGGACCACGTGATGGCCGTCGACGGCCGGGGAATGTTCCTGACCTGCAAGTACGCGATCGAGGCGATGACCGCGCAGCCCCGTCCCGGCGGGGCGCTGGTGTGCGTGTCCTCGATCTCCGGAGTGGCCGGGCAGGCGCGCCAGGCGGCGTACGGGCCCGCGAAGTTCGTGGCCTCCGGGCTGACCAAGCACCTGGCGGTGGAGTGGGCCGCGCACGGGATCCGCGTCAACGCGGTGGCACCCGGAACCATCCTCACGGAGCGGGTGCTGGCGCTGGAGGGCGAGCCGGGCGGGCCGGAGTACCTGGCCGAGGTGACCGCCGCCCATCCGATGGGGCGGCTCGGCGAGCCGGAGGAGGTGGCCCGGGTCATCGCGTTCCTCGCCTCGGACGCGGCCTCCTTCGTGACGGGCGCGGTGCTCCCGGTCGACGGCGGCTACCTGGCCCGCTGAGGGGCCCGTACGGCTCCCCGGAACGGCGGAACCCCGCCCCCTGCCGTGCGGCGGGGGGCGGGGTTCTCGTACGGGGGTCGTACGGGGCGTCAGCGGCCCGCGCGGTTGACGGCGGAGATGACCGCCTTCAGGGAGGCGCGGGTGGTGTTGGCGTCGATGCCGATGCCCCACAGGACGCGGCCGTCGATCGCGCACTCGATGTACGAGGCGGCCACGGCGGAGGCGCCCTCGCTCATCGTGTGCTCGGTGTAGTCCAGCAGGCGGGCGTCGACGCCGATGCCGGCCAGCGCGTCGAAGAAGGCCGAGATCGGACCGTTGCCGGTGCCGTTCAGGACCGTCTCCACGCCGTCCACGACCGCCTCGACGGTCAGCGTGTCCGTGCCGTCCTTGTCGGTGGCGGTCGAACCGGAGCGCAGCTGGATGCGGCCCCACGGGTTCTCGGGGTTGGGCAGGTACTCGTCGGAGAACACGTCCCAGATCGCCTTCGGCGTGACCTCGCCGCCCTCGGCGTCGGTCTTGGCCTGGATGATCCGCGAGAACTCGATCTGCATGCGGCGCGGCAGGTCCAGCTTGTGGTCGTTCTTCAGGACGTAGGCGATGCCGCCCTTGCCGGACTGCGAGTTGACGCGGATGACCGCCTCGTAGGAGCGGCCGACGTCCTTCGGGTCGATGGGCAGGTACGGAACGGCCCACTCGATGTCGTCGACGGTCTTGCCCCGGGCGGCCGCGTCGGCCTCCATGGCGTCGAAGCCCTTCTTGATGGCGTCCTGGTGGGAGCCGGAGAAGGCGGTGTAGACCAGGTCGCCCGCGTAGGGGTGGCGCGGGTGGACCTCCATCTGGTTGCAGTACTCGCTGGTGCGACGGATCTCGTCGATCTGCGAGAAGTCGATCTGCGGGTCGATGCCCTGGGAGAACAGGTTCATGCCCAGCGTGATCAGGTCGACGTTGCCGGTGCGCTCGCCCTGACCGAACAGGCAGCCCTCGATGCGGTCGGCGCCGGCCATCAGGGCCAGCTCGGCGGCGGCGACGGCGGTGCCGCGGTCGTTGTGGGGGTGCACGGAAATGCAGACGTGCTCGCGGCGGGTCAGGTTGCGGGCCATCCACTCGAAGCGGTCCGCGTGGGTGGAGGGCGTCGAGCGCTCCACGGTGGCGGGCAGGTTCAGGATGATCTCGCGGCCCTCGGCCGGCTGCCAGACGTCACAGACGGCCTCGCAGACCTCCAGGGCGAAGTCCAGCTCGGTGTCGGTGAAGATCTCCGGACTGTACTGGTAGCCGAAGGTCGTCTCCGGGCCCAGCAGCTTCTCGGCGTACTCCATGACCAGGCGGGTGCCGTCGACGGCGATCTGCTTGATCTGCTCCTTCGAGCCGCGGAAGACCACGCGGCGGAAGGTGGGGGCGGTGGCGTTGTACAGGTGTACGGTGGCGCGCTTGGCGCCGACCAGGGACTCCACGGTCCGCTCGATCAGGTCCTCGCGGGCCTGGGTCAGTACGGAGATGGTGACGTCGTCCGGGACCGCGCCCTCTTCGATGATGGAGCGCACGAAGGCGAAGTCGGTCTCGCCGGAGGAGGGGAAGCCGACCTCGATCTCCTTGTAGCCCATGCGCACCAGCAGGTCGAACATCTCGCGCTTGCGGGCGGGGGTCATCGGGTCGATCAGCGACTGGTTGCCGTCGCGCAGGTCGGTCGAGAGCCAGCGGGGGGCCTTGGTGACGCGGGCGTCCGGCCAGGTGCGGTCGGGGATGTCGACCTGCTCGTACCGGCCGTACTTGTGGATCGGCATCCCGGAGGGCTTCTGGGAGTGGGTCGCGTTGGTGATGGGCGTGGGGCGACCGACAAAAGGCTGCTGGCTCATGGCGTTGGGCTCCTCGCGTGTCCGCGTAGTTCGCTGGGACGGCCGACGGCGGTAGTGAAAACCGCAACACCAAACTCCGCGGGGAGGGGGTCGGCCTACGACTACAGACCCTCGCCGCGGCAGCTAAGGAGAAGCAGCCCGAAACGCATGATGCACCGAGCCTAGCCGAGCCGCGCCGTATCGCGAGGACCTGTTTCAGTATGCAAGACCCCCACGTCCGTTTTGCACCCTTTGTGGGTTACGTCTCGGTCTCTCCGGTGAGGTCCGGCGGATCCGTCAACGCGGCATGACGGCTTTCAGACAGTCGAATGAATCATGGTTGCGGCTAGTGACATCGAGGTGACCCACTGCCACATTTCCGGCATGGATGCCTCCCACACCCCTGACCACGCCCGCCTCCACCCCGTCTTCTGCACCGTCGTGCCGCCGCACCTGCTCGACCGGGCCGCCCGGTCCGCGGACTCCGCCCGCGCCGACGCCGCGCAGCGCACCCTGGAGCTGGACGCCTCCCTGCGGACCCGGCGCCGGATCAGCGCCGTCCGGGGGATCGCCCCGCCCGCGCCGGAAGCGCCCGCGGCGGACGGGCCCCGGCGGACGATCTACGACTCCCAGCACCGCACCCGGCTGCCCGGGAAGAAGGTCCGCGGGGAGGGGGCCGAGCCGAGCAAGGACGCCACCGTGAACCGCGCGTACGCCGGGCTGGGGGCGACGTACGACCTGTTCCTCAAGGGCTTCGGGCGGCGCTCGATCGACGGCTCCGGGCTCCCGCTGGACGCGAGCGTGCACTACGGCCAGGACTACAACAACGCCTTCTGGGACGGGCAGCAGATGGTCTTCGGCGACGGCGACGGCGACCTGTTCCTGGACTTCACCGTGTCCGTGGACGTCATCGGGCACGAGCTGACCCACGGCGTCACCCAGTACACCGCCAACCTCGACTACCACGGCCAGTCCGGGGCCCTCAACGAGTCGATGTCCGACGTGTTCGGCTCCCTGATCAAGCAGTACTCCCTCGGCCAGAACGCCGACGAGGCGGACTGGCTGATCGGCGCCGGGCTGCTCGGCCCGAACGTGACCGGGGTCGCGCTGCGCTCGATGAAGGCGCCCGGCACGGCGTACGACGACGACGAGCTCGGCAAGGACCCCCAGCCGGCCACGATGGACGGCTACGTCACCACCTCGCGCGACAACGGCGGGGTCCACATCAACTCCGGCATCCCCAACCACGCCTTCTACATCGTGGCGAGCGAGCTCGGCGGCAAGGCCTGGGAGCGGGCCGGGCAGATCTGGTACGACGCGCTCACGGGCGGGCAGCTGGAGGCGCGGGCGGACTTCGCGGCCTTCGCCCGGCTGTCCACGGCGGCCGCCGTCGCCCGCTACGGGGAGGGCGGCGCCGAGCACCAGGCCCTCCAGAAGGCGTGGGCGGCCGTCGGCCTGGGGTAGCGGGCCCTCCTGGGGTATGAAGGGCCGCATGCGGATCGAAGTGGTGCGGACGGGCGGTTTCGCGGGGATCGAGCGCCGGGCCGAGGTGGACACCTCGGGCCGGCCCGACGAGGACGAACTGCGGGCGCTGGCCCTGCTGGCGCTGCGGCCCGACCCGGCGGCCGGCCGGGGTGCGGGAGGGGTGCGGGACGGGTTCTCGTACCGGATCACGGTGGACGGACGGACGGTGTCCTGCCAGGACCCGCACCTCTCGGACGCCCAGCGGAGCCTGATCTCGCGGCTGCTGAAGGAGGGCGCCTGAGCGGGGTCCCGGAAAGCGGGTGACCGGGCGGGGCGGTTTTGCTTGGATGGCCGGATGAGCGAAACGATCTTGGCTGCCCTGGAGCGGTACTACGACACCGTCCCCCGCGTGGGCGGCGCGCGGGGCGAGGACTTCGGCCCGCTGACCCTCTTCGTCCAGGAGGGCGAGGGCTGGCCCTACTACGCGCGGCCCGCGCTGGGCGGCCCCGCCGACGTGCGCGTCGGGGACGTACGGAAGGTGCTGGAGAGGCAACGGGAACTGGGGGTGCCCGAGGCATTCGAATGGGTGGCCGAAACCAGCCCCTCCTTGCGGGCCGCCGTGGAGGCGGCCGGGCTGCACGTTCACGCGCACCCCCTGATGGTCCTGGACGCGGGGGCGCGGCCCCTGCCCCCGCACCCGGAGGTACGGCTGCTGGGCGCCGACGACCCGCTGCTGCGGGCCGCGGTGACCGTGCCCGCGCTGGCCTTCGCCGCGCCGGGGACGGCCACGGGCGAGGCCGGCACCGCCGAGCTGGCGGCGGCGCTGGAGGACCCGGGGACCGAGGCCCGCCGGGCCCGCGTCTCGGGAATGCTCGCGGACGGCCGCACCGGCATGGCGGCGGCGGTACGCGACGGGGTGGTGCTCTGCTCCGGCCAGTACAACCCGGTCGGCGAGGTCGCCGAGGTCGTCGGCGTCGGCACGCTGCCCGCCGCCCGCCGCCAGGGGCTGGCCCTCGCCGTGACGGCGGCCCTGGTCGCGCACGCGCTGGAGCGGGGGGCCCGGACCGTGTTCCTGTCGGCCGGCGACGAGGACGTGGCCCGGATCTACGGCCGGGCCGGCTTCCGCCGCGTGGGCACGGCCCTGATCGCGGAGCCCGCGGCGCAGGACGCCTGAGCCGGCGGACGGCGGGGCGGGGCGGGGCGGGGCGGGACAGCGGGGCGACGGGGCGGCGGGGCGGGACAGCGGGGCGACGGGGCGGGCGCTTTTTGCCGGAACGGCAACGATGTTTGCCGCCGGGCCCCGCCGGGCGCAGCATCGCCGGTGTCCCTGCCGGCACCACCGAGGAGGCCCCGTGGCCGACCACCAGCCGCACGACCGTCAGCACACCCCCGAGAGCGGCTTCGGCCGGGCGTACTGGGACGGCCGCTACCGCGAGAGCGAGCGGGTCTGGAGCGGCGCCGCCAACGCCGTCCTGGTCCGGGAGGCCGCGGACTTGACCGCCGGCCGGGCCCTGGACCTGGGCTGCGGCGAGGGCGGCGACGCGATCTGGCTGGCCCGGCGCGGCTGGCGGGTGACCGGGACCGACATCTCCGGCGTGGCCCTGGAGCGGGCGGCCGAGCACGCCGCCGGGGCCGGGGTCGCCGACCGGGTGCGGTGGGAGCGGCACGACCTGGCCGAGTCCTTCCCCGCCGGGGAGTTCGACCTGGTCTCCGCCTGCTTCCTGCACACCCTGGGGGAGTTCCCGCGCGAGCGGATCCTGCGGACGGCCGCCGCGGCCGTGGCCCCCGGCGGGGTGCTGCTGGTGGCCGGCCACGCGGGCTGGGCGCCCTGGCAGGACACCGCGGCCATGGACCCGGTCCGGCGCGCGGTGCGCTTCCCCACCCCCGACCGGGTCGTGGCGGAGCTGGAGCTGCCCGAGGGGGCCTGGGAGGTGCTGCTGGCCGAGGAACACGAACGGGTCCAGAGCATGCCGGACGGCACGCCCGGGACCCGGACGGACAACGCGGTGAAGGTACGGCGCCTGGTCTAGAAGCCGAGCTTGCGCAGCTGCTTGGGGTCGCGCTGCCAGTCCTTGGCGACCTTCACGTGCAGGTCGAGGAAGACCGGGGTGCCGAGCAGCGCCTCGATGTGCTTGCGCGACTTCATGCCGACCTCCTTCAGGCGCGAGCCCTTGGGGCCGATGATGATGCCCTTCTGGCTGGGGCGCTCGATGTAGACGTTGGCGTGGATGTCGAGCAGCGGCCGGTCCGCGGGCCGGTTCTCGCGCGGGATCATCTCCTCGACCACGACCGCGATGGAGTGCGGGAGCTCGTCGCGCACGCCTTCGAGGGCGGCCTCGCGGATCAGCTCCGCGACCATCACCATCTCGGGCTCGTCGGTGAGGTCGCCCTCCGGGTAGAGCGGGGGGCTCTCGGGCAGCAGCGGGGCGATCAGGTCGGCCAGCAGCTGGACCTGGGTGTCGCCGACCGCCGAGACGGGGACGATCTCGGCCCACTCGATGCCGAGTTCGGCGCCGAGCTGGTGGATGGCCAGGAGCTGCTCGGCCAGCGCCTTCGACTCGACCAGGTCGGTCTTGGTCACGATGGCGATCTTGGGGGTCTTCTTGATCGCCGCGAGCTCCTTGGCGATGAACTTGTCACCGGGGCCGAGCTTCTGGTCGGCGGGCAGGCAGAAGCCGATGACGTCGACCTCGGCCCACGTGGTGCGGACGACGTCGTTCAGCCGCTCGCCGAGCAGGGTGCGCGGCTTGTGCAGCCCGGGGGTGTCGACCAGCACCAGCTGGGCGTCGGGGCGGTGCACGATGCCGCGGACGGTGTGGCGGGTGGTCTGCGGCCGGTTGGAGGTGATCGCGACCTTGGTGCCCACGAGCGCGTTGGTCAGGGTCGACTTGCCCGCGTTGGGGCGGCCGACGAAACAGGCGAAGCCCGCGCGGTGCGGGGCGGTGGGCTCGGGGGAACGATCGCTCATACGGGCCATTCTCCCCGATGCCGCTCCCAGCGCCGACCAGGCCACCGCCACGAGGGTCAGGGCGAGTGCCAGAACGGGTGCGAGCAGGGGGTGCGCGGCGTGGTCGGCGCCGCCGGCGGCGGTGACCCCGGAGGCTTCGGCGCGCACCGTCAGCCGGGCCCACTCCAGGGACGGCGGACCGTCCCAGCGGGTGGTGAGGCGGGCCTGCTGACCGGGCAGCAGCTCGGCGGGCAGGCCCGTGAGCGCCCGGTGCAGCAGGGGCCGGCCGAGGGCCCCGGTGGCGGCGAGGACGGCGCGGGGCCGCAGGGTGACGTTGCCGAGGTTGCGCAGGGTGTACGAGACCTCCGCGCCCGCGCCGCCCGCGGAGGCGACGGCCCGTACGTCCTCCACCGCGAGGGCGGGCGCGGTGGGCCCCGCGACCCGCAGGTAGAGCCGGGCCCCGACGGCCTGCCGGATCCCGATGCCCGGGGCGGTGCCCGCGGCGGCCGGCGCGTCCTCCAGGGCCACCAGGGCGCCCGGGTGGTCCCCGGGTTCGGCCCGTTCGGGGACGGTCAGCTCGAAGCCGACGTCCACCGTCCCCCGGGCCGGCACGGTGACCCGGTCCCGCTCCAGCCGCACCCACCCGGCGGGGGCGCCGCGCGGCTCGTCGGGGCCGCGCAGGGCGAATCCGCCGTCGCGGGCGGTGTTGTGGGCGTCGGCGGCGTAGAGCCGGAAGGTGCGCGGCCGGTCGGTGCGGTTGGCGACGGTGACGGTGTCCCGGACGGTGGCGCCGGGGGAGGCGGCGAGGTAGAAGTACGGGCGCTGCCCGACGGCGGTGGCGACGGGCAGCACGGACCACTGCCCGTTGTCGGCGGCGGCCGCCGGCCGGGCGGGCGCCAGCAGCGCGAACAGCGCGAGGGCCGCCGCGGCCAGGGCGGCGGCCGCGGTCCGGATCACGACAGGGTCAGGGTCAGCACCGCCGTGTACGCCCCCGGCGGGGTGTAGGCGGGGACCCGGAGGGCGACCGTGGCGTCGACGGTGAAGGTGCCCCCGGTCAGGGGGGCGTCGGCGGTGGAGGCGAGGACCGCGCCGTCCGGGCCGACCGGGCCCGGGCTGCCCGGTGCGCAGGGGCTGGGGCTGCCCGGCGCGGCCGTGCAGGACGGGGTCCAGGAGAGTGAGCCTCCCGGGATGCGCAGGCCGCCGGGGCCCGCGAAGTCGCCGACCCGGCCGACCAGCGACCACCCCGCCGGGCCGCCCCGGGCGTCCTTGACGGTGACGGTGCCGATCCGGCCGGGGGCCGCGCCGCCGTCCCCGTACGGGACCGCGCCCAGGGTCACCGCGTCACCCGTCTGGGTCATGGCGAGGCTGCCCGGCTCGACGGTCGCCGTCAGCCGCTGGGTGCCGGGTGGTGTCACGGCCGGCTCGACCACCGTGTACGCGGCCGGGCCCGTGCCCCGCTGCGCCGACCAGGCCGCGCCCTCGTACGCCACCACCGCCGTCGTCGCCCGGTCCGTGACGGGCAGCAGCGCGGTGACCTCCCCTCGCGCGTCCGCGGTGGCCGCCACCCGGTCGGCGGTCTCGGCGGCGCCCGCGCGGCCGGTCACGGTCACGGCTGCGCCCGGGGCGAAGCCCGCCCCGGTGACGGTGACGCGGGCGCCCGGGGCTCCGTAGCCGGAGCCCAGCAGGACGCGGCGCAGGTTGGCGGTGGGCAGCTCGGTGACGGTGAGGCGCTCCGAGACGGGTGCGCCGGTGACGCCGCAGACCGTGTCCAGGTCGAGGAGGTGGCCGGTGTGGAGGGTGTAGGCGCCGGGGGCGAGGGTGATGTCGCCCGGGGAGGTGACGGTGAAGGTGCCGGTCATGGTGACGGCGGGCAGGGCGGCCCCCGTCGGCACGGGCTCGTTGCGCTTGGCGCCGACCACGGTGACCTCGCCGCTCTGCGCGCCGCTGAGCAGGACCGTCCCGGCCGGGGTGAGGACGTCGGCGGGCAGGGGTGCGGACAGTGGGTTCACCGCGGGGGACCGGGTTATCCGGTAGGTGACGGTCACGGTGTCGCCGACGCGCGGGGCGGGGTTGTCGACGGTGATCCGGGCCGTGGTGGGGCCGTCGGCGGGCGGCAGTCCGGCCTCCTGGGGCGGCAGGCAGTGCGCGGGGAACTCCACCTGCCCCGGGGACGTTTCCTCCACGGCGGCCGCCGGACCGCCCAGCGCTCCCCCGCTCGCGGCCGCGAGCACGGCCATGCCGACGGCCGCCCGCCATCCCCTGCTGCGCGCGCCTGTTCGCAACTGAGCCCCCCGCGTTCCGTCGCCCCGACAGGGGGACATTCACGAGCGGGCGGCGGGAGAAGTCAATGCACGGACCCGGCAGCGACTGATGGCCCATCAGAAGATGGCACCGTGGCCGCCGGAGCCGCCGGAGCCGCCCGCGAAGGGGCCTCCCGGAACGCCTCCGGGTCCGGCTCCGGGTCCGGCTCCGCCGCGCGGAAGGTGCGCCGGTAGGCCGTCGGGCTCACCCCCAGAGCCGCCTGGACGTGCTTGCGCAGCGACTGGGCCGTCCCGAAGCCCGTCTCCCGCGCCACCGCCTCCATCGGCAGCTCGGTGCGCTCCAGCAGCCGCCGGGCCCGCTCCACCCGCTGGGCGGTGATCCACTCGCCGGGGCTGACCCCCGACTCCTCGCGGAAGCGGCGCGTGAAGGTCCGTACCGACATGGCCTCCTGCCGGGCGAGGTCGACCAGCCGCAGCGGCTCGTGCAGCCGGTCGAGCACCCAGGCGCGAGCGGCCGAGGTGCTGGCCCGCTGCGGCTCGGGCACGGGCCGGTCGACGAACTGCGCCTGTCCGCCCTCCCGGTGGGGCGGGACCACGGTCCGCCGGGCGGTCTCGTTGGCGACGGCCGCGCCGTGGTCGCGGCGCACGATGTGCAGGCACAGGTCGATGCCCGCGGCGACCCCGGCCGAGGTCAGCACGTCCCCGTCGTCGGTGTAGAGCACGCCCGCGTCGACCCGTACGGCGGGGAACATCCGCTGGAAGTGCTCGGCGGAGGCCCAGTGGGTGGTGGCCGGGCGGCCGTCCAGGTAGCCGGCGGCGGCCAGGACGTAGCCGCCCGTGCAGATGGACACCAGCCGGGTGCCGGGCCGGATGTGGGCGAGGGCGCCGGCGAGCTCCTCGGTCAGCCGGCCCTCGCTGTGCACCGGCCCCAGCTCGTAGGAGGCGGGCACCACCACCGTGTCGGCCGTCGCCAGCAGCTCCGGGCCGTGTTCGACGTGGATCGCGAAATCGGCGTCCGTCCGCACCGGCCCGGGGGTGATCCCGCAGGTCAGGATCGTGTACAGGGGCCGCCCTGACGGGTCTTTGGCGCGGCCGAAGATCCGGTGCGGAATGCCGAGCTCGAAGGGCAGCAGCCCGGCGAGCGCGAGGACGACGACGCGGTGGGTCCGGGGACTGCGTTCCGTGGCCATGGCCCGATCGTAGCGAACCGTGTCGGTCAGGCCACTGTCGCCGGGGCCCCCGCAGGCCGGAAGCTGTCGGCGTGACGCAGACAGCACCCCCCTCCACGACCCGCGCGCCCGCTCCCCGCCGCGCCGGACGCATCCACCGCGCCTGGTTCGCCGCGGCCGTCGCCTTCGTGACGATCATCGGCGCGGCCGCCTTCGCCTCCCTCCCCGGACTGCTCATCGAGCCGCTGCACGCGGAGTTCGACTGGTCGCGCGGCACGATCGGCTTCGCGGTCTCCGTCAACCTCGCGCTCTACGGGCTCACCGCGCCCTTCGCCGCCGCCCTGATGGACCGTTTCGGCATCCGCAGGGTCGTCGCCCTCGCCCTGACCGTCATAGCCGGCGGCTCCGTGGCCACCGTGTGGATGACCGCCTCCTGGCAGCTGGTCCTGTACTGGGGCGTGCTCGTGGGGCTGGGCAGCGGTTCGATGGCCCTGGCCTTCGCGGCGACGGTGACCAACCGCTGGTTCACCGCCCGGCGCGGCCTGGTCACCGGCATCCTGACCGCCGCGGGCGCCTCCGGACAGCTGATCTTCCTGCCGCTGCTGTCCTGGCTCGTGGAGCACCACGGCTGGCGCCCGGCCGCCGTGACGGTGTCCCTCGCGGCCCTGTCCGTCGTCCCCTTCGTCTGGCTGCTGCTGCGCGACCACCCCGCCGACGTGGGCCTCGCCCCCTACGGCGGCACCTGGGCCGACAAGCCCGCGCCGGTCCCGGGCGCGGCGCGGCGAGCCGTCGGCGTGCTCTTCAAGGCGGCCCGGACGGGACCGTTCTGGCTGCTCGCGGGCACCTTCGCGATCTGCGGCGCCTCCACCAACGGCCTGGTCAAGACCCACTTCGTGCCCGCCGCCCACGACCACGGGATGCCGGTGACGGCGGCCGCCGGGCTGCTGGCGGTGATCGGCGTGTTCGACGTCCTCGGCACCATCGCCTCCGGCTGGTTCACCGACCGCTTCGCGCCCCGCCGCCTGCTGGCCGTGTACTACGCCCTGCGCGGGCTGTCCCTGCTGTTCCTGCCGGTGCTGCTGGCCCCGTCCGTGCACCCGCCGATGGTCTTCTTCATCGTCTTCTACGGCCTGGACTGGGTCGCCACCGTCCCGCCCACCATCGCGCTGTGCCGCGAGCACTACGGGGAGGACAGCGCGATCGTCTTCGGCTGGGTGCTGGCCTCCCACCAGGTCGGCGCGGCGCTGGTGGCCTTCCTCGGCGGCGTGGCCCGCGACACCTTCGGCTCCTACGACCTCGTCTGGTACGCGGCGGGCGGCCTGTGCGCGATGGCCGCCCTGATGGCCATGGTCATCCGCCGCCCCGCCGCGACCGCCGCCCCGGCCGCTACAGCGGTGGCTCCCTGAGCAGTTCGCGCAGCCAGCGGGCGCTGTCGGCGGCCCCGGAACCGGCCCCGGCCCCGGCCGCCAGGGCCTCGGGGAAGACCCGGCCCCAGGCCCCGGCCCGGCCGATGGCCCCGAGCCGCAGGGCCAGGCTCGCCGCGCGGCGCAGGCCGGCGGCGTCGGACCCCGCGCCGCCCCAGGGCTCCAGGTAGGCGTCCCGCAGCCGGGGCAGCACCTCGGACCCGTAACGCGCCCGCGCCGCCCTCAGGGGGACGAGCAGCCCGCAGAACGGGTGGGTGACGGAGGCGTCGCCCCAGTCGAAGAAGGTGAACCGGTCCGGTCCCGGGGCGAAGAGCTGCCCCTCGTGCAGGTCCGCGTGGTCGAGGGAGTCCGCGATGCCCGCGTCCGCGAGCTCGGCGCACCAGTCGGCGAGCCGGGGCCGCAGGGCCCGCAGCGCCCGGCGGTCGTCCCCGTCCAGGACGGTGTTCCCGGCGACCAGCCGGTCGAAGACCCCCGCCAGTCCGGCGGTCCGGGCCACGGGTACGCCGAGGGCCTCGATCTCCGCGGTGCGCGGCATCAGGGCCCGCTGGAGTTCGGCGTACCGGGCCAGCGGGGCCTCCCAGGCCCGCGGGTCGGCGGGGCCGCCGTCCAGGACGTCCCGGAAGAGCGGTCCGCCGTCCGGCAGCAGCGACCAGCCCCGGCCCGGGTCCACGGCCAGGGGCCGCAGCGAGTGGGCGGGGGCCCAGCGGGACAGGGCCTCGGTCAGCCCGGCCTCGAAGGCGCCGGCGGGCGGGTTCGCCTTGAACCAGACGGGGGTGCCGCCCTCGACGGCGATCCGGACCAGCACGGACCAGGGCCGCAGCCGGACCCGCCGCTCCCCCGTCGCCCGCAGGCCGTGCGCGGCGAGCGCGTCCCCGGCCCAGGCGAGGGCGGCGGCGCGCCACGGGGCCCGGTCCCAGGGGGTCACCCCCCTCGGATGGTCGCCCCGGTCCACCGCTGCCCGTACGTCTTCGCCCATCGGGCCATCCCACCACCGGCCGCTGGGCCGGGCCACCGGATTACCGGCGGGTGGTCAGGCCCCGGCGGGCGTGGTCGACTTCAGGGTGCCGTCCGGGCCGGCCAGCAGGACGGGGGTGGCGGGACCGCCGAGGTCACGGACCGCCGCACGGTCGGCTTCGGCCGGCGCGTCGGCCGCACTCACCACGGCCGCCGCCTCCAGGGACCGGGCGCCGCTGGCCACCGCCATCGCGACCGCCGTCTGCAGGGCGCTCAGCTTCAGGGACTCCAGCTCCACGGTGCCGGCGACGTACGTCCGGCCGGTCTCGTCGCGGACCGCCGCACCCTCCTGGACCCCGTTGCGGGCCCGGGCGCTGCGCGCCAGCGTGATGATCTTGCTGTCCTCGGGGTCGATCCCGGTGCCCACGGTGCTCTCGCTCATGGTCGAAAGCATAGGGAGCGCCCCGGCGCGGCCGTGAGACGACCCCGCCGAGGCGCCTCAGGACCGGTCGAGCCGCAGCCGCTCCGCCTTCGGCAGACCCGCCACGACCAGGTCGTACGAGTCCTCCACCAGCTCCCGCACCAGCGCGTCCGGCAGCTCCGCGACGGTCACCGTGTTCCAGTGCCGCTTGTTCATGTGCCAGCCCGGGACGATCGCCGCGTGCTCCGCGCGCAGCCGGAGGGCCTCCTCCGGATCGCACTTGAGGTTGATCTTCAGCGGCTCGGCGTCCAGCGCCGACAGCGCGAACACCTTCCCCAGCACCTTGAACACCGAGGTCTCCGGCGTGAAGGGGAACTCCTCGACCGCCGCGTTGAACTCCAGACAGAAGGCTCGCAGCTCCGCCGGGGTCATCCGTCCTCCTCCTCGCCGTCGGCCGCCGGCACCGGCTGCACCGGCTCCACCAGCACCGTCACGATCTTGTTGCGCCGCCCCGCCGGGGACTCCGCCGTCATCCGCAGCGGGCGCCCGTCCGGCAGCTCCACCACCGACGACGCACCGGCGATCGGAACCCGCCCCAGCGCCTTCGCCAGCAGCCCGCCGACCGTCTCCACGTCCTCGTCGTCGAAGGCCTCCACCCCGAACAGCTCGCCGAGGTCGGTGATGTCGAGCCGGGCCGTGACCCGGTACCGGTCGTCGCCCAGCTCCTCCACCGGCGCGATCTCCCGGTCGTACTCGTCGGTGATCTCACCGACGATCTCCTCCAGGATGTCCTCGATGGTCACGATGCCGGCGGTGCCGCCGTACTCGTCGATGACCACGGCCACGTGGTTGCGCACCGACTGCATCTCGCGCAGCAGATCGCCCGCGTTCTTCGTGTCCGGCACGAACACCGCCGGCCGCATCGCCGTGGAGACCAGGTCGCTCTCCGCGTCGCGGCTGATGTGCGTCCGGCGGACGAGGTCCTTCAGGTACACGATGCCGACGATGTCGTCCTCGTTCTCCCCCGTGACGGGGATCCGCGAGAAGCCCGACCGCAGGGCGAGCGTGGTCGCCTGACGGATCGTCTTGTACCGCTCGATGCACACCAGGTCGGTGCGCGGCACCATCACCTCGCGCACGAGGGTGTCGCCGAGCTCGAAGACCTGGTGCACCATCCGGCGCTCCTCGTCCTGGATCAGCGACTCCTTCTCCGCGAGGTCCACCATGGCGCGCAGCTCGGCCTCGGAGGCGAACGGCCCCTTGCGGAAGCCCTTCCCCGGCGTGAGCGCGTTGCCGATGAGGATCAGCAACTGCGGGATCGGACCCATCACCCGGGCCAGCGGCACCAGCACGTAGGCCGCGGCGGTCGCCGTGTTCAGCGGGTGCTGGCGGCCGATGGTGCGCGGGGACACCCCGACCGCCACGAAGGACACGAGGACCATCACCCCGATGGCCGCCAGCAGCGCGGTCCAGTTCTCCCCGAACGCGTCGAGGCACACGTACGTGACGAGCACGCCCGCCGCCATCTCGCAGGTCACCCGGACCAGCAGCGCCACGTTCAGGTAGCGGGTCGGATCCCCGGCCACCTGGGCGAGCTTGGCGCTCCCGCGCCTGCCCTCCCGTACGGCCTGTTCGGCGCGGAAGGCGGAGATGCGGGCGATGCCGGACTCCGCGCACGCCGCGAACCAGGCCACCACGACCAGCAGGACCGCGCCGGTGATCAGCTGGGGGGCGGTCACGAGACGGTGGGCGCCGGCGAGGGACCGGTCATGCCGCGCTCACCGCGCCAGCCGTCGACGATGGCCGCCTGGAGGCCGAACATCTCGGCCTTCTCGTCCGGCTCCTCGTGGTCGTAGCCGAGCAGGTGCAGCACCCCGTGGACGGTCAGGAGCTGGAGCTCCTCGTCCATGGAGTGCTGCGTCGGTGCGTCCTCGCCCTGCTTCTTCGCGACCTCGGGGCACAGCACGATGTCGCCGAGGAGCCCCTGCGGGGGCTCCTCGTCGTCCTTCGACGGCGGACGGAGCTCGTCCATCGGGAAGGACATGACGTCGGTCGGACCGGGCAGGTCCATCCACTGGATGTGGAGCTGCTCCATGGCGTCCTCGTCGATGACGATGACGGAGAGCTCGGACAGCGGGTGGATCCGCATCCGGGTGAGCGCGTAGCGGGCGATGTCGAGGATCGCCTGCTCGTCGACCTCGGTTCCGGACTCGTTGTTGACGTCGATCGACATGGTGCGCTGAGCTCTACTTCCGCTGGTGGCCGTTCGGGGCCGGGTGGGCGTCGTCGTACTTCTCGTACGCATCGACGATACGGCCGACCAGCTTGTGGCGGACGACATCCTCGGACGTGAGCCGCGAGAAGTGGATGTCCGGCACCCCCTCCAGGATGTCCTGCACCTGCCGCAGACCGCTGCGGGCCCCGCCGGGCAGGTCGACCTGCGTGACGTCACCCGTGACCACGATCTTGGAATCGAACCCGAGCCGGGTGAGGAACATCTTCATCTGCTCGGTGGTGGTGTTCTGCGCCTCGTCGAGCACGACGAAGGCCTCGTTAAGGGTGCGACCCCTCATATAGGCCAGGGGCGCCACCTCGATGGTGCCGGCGGCCATGAGGCGGGGGATCGAGTCCGGGTCGATCATGTCGTGCAGGGCGTCGTAGAGCGGCCGCAGATACGGGTCGATCTTGTCGAAGAGGGTGCCCGGGAGGAAGCCGAGGCGCTCGCCCGCCTCGACCGCGGGGCGGGTCAGGATGATCCGGCTGACCTGCTTGGACTGCAGGGCCTGGACCGCCTTCGCCATGGCGAGGTAGGTCTTGCCGGTACCGGCGGGGCCGATGCCGAAGACGATCGTGTTCTTGTCGATCGCGTCGACGTACCGCTTCTGGTTGAGGGTCTTGGGGCGGATGGTGCGCCCGCGGCTGGAGAGGATGTTCTGGGTCAGCACCTCGGCCGGGGTCTCCGCCTCGCCGCCACCGGTGCCGTTCGCCTTGAGCATGGCGATCGAGCGTTCCACTGCGTCCTCCGTCATCGACTGCCCGGTGCGCAGCACGAGCATCATCTCGTCGAACAGGCGCTGGATCAGGGCGACTTCCACCGCCGGGCCGATCGCGCTGACCTGATTGCCCCGAACATGGATGTCGGCCTTCGGGAAAGCCTTTTCGATCACGCGCAGCAGCGCGTCGCCCGAGCCGAGCACCGTCACCATCGGGTGCGTCGCCGGTACGGTGAAGTGGGCTCGCGCCTGGCCCGGCGCGGGGGTCTGGGCTGTCGGTGTCTGAGTCATGGGCCGGCACTGTGGCCTGCGCATACCTCCCGCTGAGGGGCCGCGCCGATCGTCGACCTCCGGAGTACCAAGGGTACGTCCACCCCCGGGCATCCCCGAGGGGTTTTCCGGCCCGGCCCCGGACGGCTACTGGACCGGACGGCTACTGGACCGGGTGGCGGAAGCCGATCGTGGGAACGGCCCGGCGGCGCGGGGACGGGGTGGCGCCCGGCGGCACGAGGGCGTCGAGGAAGCCGTAGCGGCCGCGCAGGGCCTCCGGGGCGGTGCGCCACCAGTGGGCCACCTCGGGCCAGCCCGGGGCCGAGAGGGAGCCGCCGAACTCCTGCACCGACAGGGCGGCGGTCAGCCCGGCGAAGGCGAGCCGGTCCGCCAGCGGCCAGCCCGCCAGGCTGCCGGTGACGAACCCGGCGACGTACACGTCCCCGGCCCCCGTCGGATCCAGGGCTTCCACCGTGATCGCGGGGACCTCGGCCGTCTCCCCGGTGCGGCTGTCCACCGCGTACGAGCCCTCCGCCCCCATGGTCACCACCGCGACCGGCACCTTCTCCGCCAGGACCCGGGCCGCGGCGCGCGGACACTCGGTGCGGGTGTAGCGCATCGCCTCGCCCGCGTTGGGCAGGAAGGCCTCGCAGTGCGACAGGTCGGGCAGGGCCCCCAGGTCCCAGCGGCCGGTGTCGTCCCAGCCCACGTCCGCGAAGATCCGCGAGCCGCGGCGGGCCGCCTCGGCGACCCACCCCTCGCCGGGGCCCGCCGCCAGCGAGGCCACCGCGGCGCGGGCCTTCGGGGGACACCAGGGGAAGGGCCCGGGGCCGGTGGGGGGCGGGGCCTCGTGGCCGTGGGAGACCATCGTGCGCTCGCCCTCGTAGGCCATCGAGACGGTGACGGGGCTGTGCCAGCCGGGCACGGTCCGCGACATCGTCAGGTCGATGCCCTCGCCCTGTTCGAGGGCGTCCCAGCAGTATTCGCCGTAGTGGTCGTCGCCGAACGCGGCGGCCAGCGAGGTGCGCAGGCCGAGCCGGGCCAGGGCCGTGGCCATGTTGGCGACGCCGCCGGGGCTGGATCCCATGCCGCGCGCCCAGGACTCCGTGCCGCGCACGGGTGCCGAGTCGAGTCCGGTGAAGATGATGTCGAGGAAGACCGTGCCGGTCAGGAAGACGTCGCAGCCCGGCTCTTGGGGGTCGCGCAAGGGCCCCAGAGGATCCAGCTTGCCCGGGCGGTTGGTGCGGCTGTCCCGACTGGTCACGGTGTGCTCCCCGTTGAGGTGTCTGAAGTGTCGTTTCTGCTTGCGGGTTCACGGGTGGAAAGCTGCCAGCCCTGCCCGTGGCCGGCAGGACCGAAACCCAGTGTGACGCACCTCACCCACAGAACGCTCTTCTCCCCACCCCGGAACCTCCCGCTCCACCCGAGGACCGGTGTCGGCCGCGAGGCTAGGGGGTGTCTGACGGATATCCGCGGCGTCGCGGACATCCGTCAGACACCCCCTAGGGGCGCTTCGGCACCGGGACCCGCACCAGGTCCGCCGCGATCGTCAGCTCACCCTCGAAGCCCGCCGCACGGGCCTCGCGTTCGAACTCCGACGGGTCGGAGTAGCGCTGCGAGAAGTGCGTCAGCACCAGGTGCCGCACGCCCGCGTCCCGCGCCACCCCCGCCGCCTGGCCGGCGGTCAGGTGCCCGTGGTCGGTCGCCAGCCGGACGTCGGCGTCGAGGAAGGTCGACTCGATGACCAGCATGTCGCAGCCCTCCGCCAGCTCGTCCACACCGGAACACAGCCGGGTGTCCATGACGAAGGCGAACCGCTGCCCCGCCCGATGCTCGCTGACCTCGTCGAGGGTGACCGCGCCGAGGTGTCCCTCGCGCTGGATCCGGCCCACGTCGGGTCCCTTGATCCCGTGCCGCGCGAGCAGCTCCGGCACCATCCGGCGCCCGTCCGGCTCGGTCACCCGGTAGCCGAAGGACTCCACCGGGTGCGAGAGCCGCCGGGCCTCCAGGACGTACGGGGGCCCGCCCGCCAGCGTCCCGTCCCGCTCCACCGGCTCCTCCCGGAGCCGGACGGTCTCCCGGTAGGCGGTCGCGTACCGGAGCCGGTCGAAGAACTTCTGCCCCGAGGCCGGGTAGTGCGCGGTCACGGGGTGCGGGACCTGGTCGAGGTTGATCCGCTGGATGACCCCGGCCAGACCGAGGCTGTGGTCGCCGTGGAAGTGCGTGACGCAGATCCGGTTGATGTCGTGCGCGGCGACCCCGGCCCGCAGCATCTGGCGCTGCGTGCCCTCGCCCGGATCGAAGAGGATGCCCTCACCGTCCCAGCGCAGCAGGTAGCCGTTGTGGTTGCGCTGGCGGGTGGGAACCTGGCTGGCGGTGCCGAGGACCACGAACTCTCGTACGGACACGGTCTATCCGGGGGGCCACTGGAGGCCGCGGCCGCCCAGGACGTGGGCGTGCGCGTGGAAGACGGTCTGCCCGGCGCCGGCACCGGTGTTGAAGACGATCCGGTAGCCGTGGCCGTCGACCTTCTCGTCGGAGGCGATCCGCCCGGCCTCGCACAGCACGTCGGCGGCGACGCCCGGCTCGGCCGCCGCGAGGGAGGCGGCGTCGGGGTAGTGGACCTTCGGGATGACCAGGACGTGCGTCGGCGCCTGCGGGTTGATGTCCCGGAAGGCGATGGTCGTCTCGGTCTCGCGGACCACGGTCGCCGGGATGCCCCCCGCGACGATCTTGCAGAACAGGCAGTCCGCCTGCGGTTCCCCGGCCATGGCTGCGCCTCCCGTGAGGTGGATCGGTCGGGGCATCGTAACCGCCCGCGCCCCGGCCACGGACGCCCCGCCCGCCGCCGGGGCGGCACCCCGCGGGGCCCACGGCCCCGCACCGGTCACGGCCGGCGCGCGGTTGCGTCTCCCCCGGGGGGAGACCGCAGGCTGGGGGCATGGACAGCGACACGCTCTATTCCATCGGGGAGTTGTCCCGTCGGACCGGACTGCCGGTGAAGCGGATCCGCTTCTATTCCGACCGGGGCATCGTCCCGCCGGCCGACCGGAGCCCGGCGGGCTACCGGCTCTACGGCCCCGACGCGCTCGCCCGCCTCGACCTGGCCCGCACACTGCGCGAACTCGGGCTCGGCCTGGAGACCGTACGCAGGGTGCTGGACCGGGAGGTGTCCCTGTCCGAGGTCACCCGGGCGCACGCCGACGCCCTGGACGTGCAGATCCGGACCCTGCGCCTGCGTCGCGCCCTGCTCCGCGCGGTCGCCGGACGCGACCGCCCCACCCCTTTGGAGATGAACCTCGTGCACCGGCTCGCCACGCTCTCCCGCACCGAACGCCACCGGCTCGTCACCGACTTCGTCGACGACGCCTTCACGGACCTCCACAACAACCCCGAGTTCGTGACCCTGATGCGGTCCGCCCTGCCCGAACTCCCCGAGGAACCCACGCCCGAACAGGTCGACGCCTGGGTGGAACTCGCCGGACTCTTCCGGACGGCGGAGTTCCGTGACGCGATCCGGCGTACGGCCGAGGACCAGGTGGAAGAGCTCTCCCGAGGGGACGTCCACGCCCTGCACGAGGCCCTCGACCGGGCGATGCGCGAACGGATCGACGAGGCCGGGCGCGCCGGCCTGCTGCCGGCCCCCGCCGCGGGCACGTTCCCGGCCGACCCGCTGGGCGACCTCTACGCCCGCGCGTTCGAGCGTGCCGCGGAGAGCGATCTGCCCCGCTGGCTCCTCGCCCGCCTGCGGACCGGCGCCGACCCGCTCGTGCAGCGCTACTGGAGGCTCCTGGCGACGGTCAACGGCTGGCCCCCGTCGCCCACCCTCGCTCCCGTGCACTCCTGGTTCACCGGGGCGGCGGCGCGATGACGCGCGAGCCGGCGTTCGGCCCGTACGCGGACGCGGAGGGGGCCGGCCGCGTCAGGGCCCTCGTCGAGGACGCCGTCGGTTCCCCCAGCGCCCGGATCGTCGGCGTGGGCCTGACGCCGGCCCCCGGCGCGTACGGCTTCCTGGCGCCGCAGTGGGCCGTGGAACATCCCGGCCGGAGCAGCGGCGCACGTCAGCCGGCCGAGCTGCGCGTCCGCCTGGTGTGTTCCCTGCGGACGCGCGGGGCCCTCCGCAAGAGCGTGATCGCGGCCCTGTGCCCGGAGGGGCCGGCTCCGCACACCTGCCGCGTCCCGTGGACGGCCCTCTGAGACGGGGCCGTCCTACGCCCAGCGCCCCGTGCGCGCCAGCAGGACCGCGGTCGCCGCCGTGCCCGCCGTGGACGTGCGCAGCACCGAGCGGCCCAGCCGGTACGGGCGGGCACCCGCCTGCGCGAAGGCCGCGAGCTCCTCCGGGGACACCCCGCCCTCGGGGCCGACCACCAGCACCACCGAGCCGGCCGCGGGCAGCTCCGCCGTCGCCAGGGCCTCGGAGGCGGCCTCGCGGTCCTCGTGGAGCACCATCGCCAGGTCGGCCTCCGCCAGCAGCGCGGCCACCTGTTTGGTGGACAGCGCTTCGGCCACCTCGGGGAACCGCACCCGGCGCGACTGCTTGCCCGACTCCCGGGCGGTGGCCCGCCACTTGGCCAGGGACTTCGCCCCGCGCTCGCCCCGCCACTGGGTGATGCACCGGGAGGCCTGCCACGGCACGATGGCGTCGACGCCGGTCTCCGTCATCGTCTCGACGGCGACCTCGCCCCGGTCGCCCTTGGGCAGCGCCTGCACCACCGTGATCCGCACGGCGGGTTCGGGCTCCTGCGCGACCCCAGAGACGGAGACGACCAGCCGGTCCTTGCCCTCCGCCGCCTTCACCACGGCGTCGGCCCAGCGGCCGCGGCCGTCCGTGAGGACGAGTTCCTCGCCCGGTTCGAGCCGCTTCACCGACACCGCGTGCCGGCCCTCGGGGCCGTCCAGCACGAACTCCGGCCCCGCGGGGACCTCTTCGACCACGAACACGGGGGCCGTCATGACGCTCTCCTCATCTGCAACACCTTCAACGCACTCTGCGCCTGGGCCAGTTCGGCCGCCAGCACCTCCACCAGCTCCCCGGCGGGCAGCGCCCGCGCCAGCCGGTGCCCCTGCCCGGCCCACAGGGACATGCCCTGCGGGTCCCCGGCCGCGGCGGCGGCCTTGCGCAGCCCCGAGGTCATGTGGTGGATCTGGGGGTACGCGGAAGGGGCGTACGGCCCGTGCTCCCGCATGAAGCGGTTGACCAGGCCCCGGGCGGGGCGGCCGGTGAAGGCCCGGGTCAGTTCCGTGTGACCGAACAGCGGGTCCGTCAGCGCCTTCTTGTGCAGGGGGTGCGCCCCGGACTCCGGGCAGACCAGGAAGGCCGTGCCGAGCTGCGCCGCCTCCGCGCCCGCCGCGAGCACCGCCGCGATCTGCGCCCCGCGCATCAGCCCGCCCGAGGCGGTGATCGGGAGGGCCACGGCCTCGCGGACCTGCGCCACCAGGGCGAGCAGGCCGACGCCCGCCGTGCCGTCGGTCTGCGGGTCGTCGCGGAAGGTGCCCTGGTGTCCGCCGGCCTCGACGCCCTGGACGCACAGGGCGTCGGCGCCCGCCTCCTGGGCGGTGCGGGCCTCGTCGGCGGAGGTCACGGTGACGACGGTGTGCGTGCCGACGGCGCGCAGGCGCCCGATCACGGTGGGCGCGGGGCAGCCGAAGGCGAAGGAGACCACCGGGACGGGGTCCTCCAGCAGGATCGCCAGCTTGGCCTCGTAGCCGTCGTCGCAGGTGCCGATGATGTCCTCTTCGGCGAGCGAGACCTCGTACCAGCTCGCCTCGCCGGCCAGCTGGCCGCGGTAGGCCTCGACGGCGGCCGGGTCGACGTACCCGGTCTGCGGCAGGAAGAGGTTCACTCCGAAGGGCCGTCGGGTGAGGCCGCGGAGCTGTTTAATCTCCTGGTACATGCCGTCGGCGGTCTTGTAGCCGCCGGCCAGGAAACCGAGCCCGCCGGCCTCGCACACGGCGGCGGCGAGCGGCGGGCAGGAGGCGCCGCCCGCCATGGGAGCCTGCACGATCGGGTACCGGGGGAGACCGTTCGGCGCGGAGGACATGGACTGCATCGTGCCACGTCCCGCGCACCGGACCGAATCACGGCAATTCGCCTGGCATAGTCCAGTTCCCTCCGGCCGCGAGGAAAGCGCGGAGCCCGGTCCGGGGCGTCCCCGGACCGGGCTCCTGCGTGCTGCCGCGGGCCGGTCAGCGGCCGTTGAACGCGTCCTTCAGGCGGCTGAAGAGCCCCTGCTGGCCGGGGGCGAACTGGCCCGTCGGGCGCTCCTCGCCACGCAGCTTCGCGAGCTGGCGCAGCAGGTCCTCCTGCTGGGGGTCCAGCTTGCCGGGGGTGGTGACCTCGACGTGGACGATCAGGTCGCCGCGCCCGCCGCCGCGCAGGTGCGTGACGCCCCGCCCGTGCAGCGGGATCGCCTGGCCGGACTGGGTGCCGGGCCGGATGTCGATCTCCTCCATGCCGTCCAGCGTCTCCAGCGGGCACTTGGTGCCCAGGGCCGCCGCCGTCATGGGGATGGTGACCGTGCAGTGCAGGTCGTCCCCGCGCCGCTGGAAGGTCGGGTGCGGCAGCTCGTGGATCTCCACGTACAGGTCGCCGGCGGGGCCGCCGCCGGGGCCGACCTCGCCCTCACCCGCGAGCTGGATCCGGGTGCCGTTCTCGACACCGGCGGGGATCTTGACCGTCAGGCTGCGGCGGGAGCGGACCCGGCCGTCGCCCGCGCACTCGGGGCACGGGGTCGGGACCACGGTGCCGAAGCCCTGGCACTGCGGGCAGGGACGCGAGGTCATGACCTGGCCCAGGAAGGACCGGGTGACCTGCGAGACCTCACCGCGGCCGCGGCACATGTCACAGGTCTGCGCGGAGGTGCCGGGGGCGGCGCCCTCGCCCGAGCAGGTGGTGCAGACGACGGCCGTGTCGACCTGGATGTCCTTGGTCGTGCCGAAGGCGGCCTCGTCCAGTTCCAGGTCCAGACGGATCATGGCGTCCTGGCCGCGGCGGGTCCGCGAGCGCGGGCCGCGCTGCTGGGACTGGCCGAAGAAGGCGTCCATGATGTCCGAGAAGTTGCCGAAGCCGCCCGCGCCGAAGCCGCCCGCGCCGCCGCCGCCCGAGGAGGACAGCGGGTCGCCGCCGAGGTCGTAGACCTGCTTCTTCTGCGGGTCCGAGAGGACCTCGTAGGCGGCGTTGATCTCCTTGAAGCGCTCTTGCGTCTTGGGATCGGGATTGACGTCCGGGTGCAGCTCGCGCGCGAGCCGCCGGAAGGCCTTCTTGATCTCATCCTGGGACGCGTCGCGGCGTACGCCGAGTACGGCGTAGTAGTCCGTGGCCACTTACGACTCCGCCAGGATCTGTCCGACGTAACGTGCCACTGCGCGTACCGCTCCCATCGTTCCGGGGTAGTCCATGCGGGTCGGTCCGACCACGCCGAGTTTGGCGACTGCTTCGCCGCCCGAACCGTAGCCGACGGACACGACCGACGTGGAGTTGAGTCCCTCGTAGGCGTTCTCGTGCCCGATCCGTACGGCCATCCCCGACTCCCCCGCCTCGCCCAGCAGCTTGAGGAGCACGACGTGCTCCTCGAGCGCTTCGAGCACCGGCCTGATCGTCAAGGGAAAATCATGTCCGAAGCGAGTGAGGTTGGCGGTGCCGCCGATCATCAGCCGCTCCTCCGCCTCCTCGGCCAGCGTTTCGAGAAGGGTCGCCAGGACGGCCTTGACGGTCGCCCTGTCGTCGATCTCGAACGACTCCGGAAGGTCCTGCACGAGCTGCGGCACGTCGGTGAACCGACGGCCGACGACCCGGCTGTTCAGCCGCGCCCGCAGGTCGGCGAGGGAGGTCTCACCGAAGGGCGTCTGGGTGTCGACGAGCCGCTGCTCGACCCGCCCGGTGTCCGTGATCAGTACGAGCATCAGCCGGGCCGGGGCCAGCGACAGCAGCTCGACGTGCCGGACGGTGGAGCGGGTCAGCGAGGGGTACTGGACGACGGCGACCTGCCGGGTGAGCTGCGCGAGCAGCCGCACCGTGCGGCCGACCACGTCGTCGAGGTCGACGGCGCCGTCGAGGAAGTTCTGGATGGCCCGCCGCTCGGGCGTCGACAGCGGCTTGACCCCCGCCAGCTTGTCGACGAAGAGGCGGTAGCCCTTGTCGGTGGGGATCCGGCCGGCGCTGGTGTGGGGCTGCGCGATGTAGCCCTCCTCCTCCAGCACGGCCATGTCGTTGCGCACGGTGGCGGGCGAGACGCCGAGGCGGTGGCGCTCGGTGAGGGCCTTGGAACCGACCGGCTCCTCCGTCCCGACGTAGTCCTGGACGATGGCGCGCAGCACTTCGAGCCTGCGTTCACTGAGCATCGCGCACACCTCCGGATGCGGTCGGTCGTCGGTCGGTCGTCGGTCGGTCGTGGGGTTCGCGGGCGGCGGGCCCGCCGCCGGCGGTCCGCCGGAGCTTCCCCCGGGCCCTGGTTGGCACTCCGAGCGCCCGAGTGCCAGAGATCCCCCGGTCAGTGTACGGCCGGGTAGTACACCGGGGGCAAGGGCGGCCCGCCAGGGTAGCGTCGCCCCATGGACGTACGTTGGGAAGAGGCGGGCTGGGAACGGCTGACCGGGCGGGCCGGCCGGCGGCGGCTCCCGGTGTGGGACTGCACGGTGGGACTGGTGGTGGGGGACGAGTCGGTGCTCCTGATCGACCCCGGATCCTGCGTGCGCGAGGGGGCCCTGGTGCGGGCCGAGGCGGAGCGGCTGACGGGCCGGCGCGTGACCCATATCGCATTCACACACGGACATTTCGACCACGTGCTGGGCGGCCCGGCCTTCGAGGGCGCCCGGTTCTACGGGGCGGTCGGCCTCGACCGGCTGCTGGCGACCCCCGGCGGCCGTGAGGAGCTGCGCGTGAGCGCGGTCAGCCAGGGCCTGGACGAGGCGGAGGCGGCCGAGGCGGCGGGCCTGCTGCGGGCGCCGGAGCACCTGGTGTCGGGCGAGTGGACGCTGGAGCTGGGCGGCGTACAGGTACTGCTGGCCAACGTCGGGCCCGCGCACTCGCAGCACGACCTGACGGTCCTGGTGCCGGGCGAGCGGGAGGTGGTGTTCTGCGGGGACCTGGTGGAGGAGTCGGGCGAGCCCCAGGCCGGCACGGACGCGGTGCCCGGGCAGTGGCCCGCCGCCCTGGACCGCCTGCTCGCGCTGGGCGGGGACGACGCGCTGTACGTGCCGGGTCACGGAGCGGTGGTCGGTGCCGGCTTCGTGCGTGCCCAACACGACACACTGGCGGACCTGTTCGGCGTGTCGCGGACCTGACGGCGGCGGTTCTCCTAGTGTCGGCCGGATGCGCGAGTACTCCCCCGACCTGACCCCGCAGTGGAAGCGTGCCAAGGCCGTGCCGGAGGTGGCCGCGGACCCCGATCTGGTGGTCGAGGTGGCGGGCACCGACTTCTGCGGTGCGGTGGTGGCGTGCGAGGCGGGCACGGTGACCCTGGAGGACCGTTTCGGCAAGCGCCGGGTCTTCCCCCTGGAGCCGCGCGGCTTCGTGCTGGACGGCGCCGTGGTGACCCTGACCCGCCCGTCGCGGGCACCCGCCGCGCCCGCCCGTACGGCCTCGGGCTCGCTGGCCCTCCCGGGGGCGCGGGCCCGGGTGGCGCGCGCCGGACGGATCTACGTGGAGGGCCGTCACGACGCCGAACTGGTGGAGCGGGTCTGGGGTGACGACCTGCGCATCGAGGGCGTGGTGGTGGAGTACCTGGAGGGCGTCGACGACCTCGCGGCCGTGGTGGAGGAGTTCGCCCCCGGGCCGGACGCCCGCCTCGGCGTCCTGGTGGACCACCTGGTGCCGGGGTCGAAGGAATCCCGGATCGCGGCATCGGTCACCTCCCCGGACGTGCTGGTGGTGGGTCACCCGTACGTGGACGTCTGGCAGGCGGTGAAGCCGTCCGCGCTGGGCATCCGGGCGTGGCCCGAGGTGCCGCGCGGCCAGGACTGGAAGACGGGCGTCTGCCGGGCCCTGGGCTGGCCGGAGAACACCGGGGCCGCCTGGCAGCACGTCCTGTCCCGCGTCACGTCCTACCGCGACCTGGAGCCGACCCTGCTGGGCCGGGTGGAGGAGCTGATCGACTTCGTCACGGCGCCCTGACCCGGTCTACGGCAGGGTGGCGAACTCCGTGGTGTCGAGCGTGACGCCGAGGACGTCGAGCGGGACCGGCTCACCGAACTTGCTGGTCCGCGCGCCCCGGTAGTCGGCTTCCTCTCCGGCACCGAAGGGCTCGGTGAGCACCACGCACGTGGCCTGGAAGGGGTCGATGATCAGATAGGCGGGAATGCCGCCGGCCGCGTAGATGGAGCGCTTCGTCACGTAGTCGCGCAGCTTGCTGGTCTTGGAAACGACCTCGACCACCATCGCCAGGGCGGCTGCGGGCAGGAGACGGCCCGACTCCGGCGCCGCCTCGCTCGGCAGGACGACGAGGTCCGGCTGCGGCTCCGACGATTCCCCCGGAATATCCACGTCCTGCGTCTGGAGCGGGTACCAGCGGTCCATGGGGATCTGCCGCTGCACGAACATGACGATCAGGTTGTGGACCACGTCCGGCCCCGCCATCATCACGATTTCACCCCTGAGGAGCTCGACCTTGACCCCCTCGGGAGCCTCGAAGCTCTCGAAGTACTCGGTCATCCGGCGATCGTCCACAGCGGTCATCTCCGTGCCCTCCACTTCTGCCGCCGGGCTTGCGGCAGAAGGCTACGAACAGGCTAGGCCGCACCTGCCCCGATCCGCAGCGATTCACTCCGTGGAGTGGTCAGTCCACCAGGTCCCGCACCACCGCGTCGGCCAGCAGCCGCCCGCGCAGGGTCAGCACCGCGCGCCCCGCACCGTACGGGGCCGGCTCCAGCAGCCCGTCCGCCAGCGCCTTCCCGGCGGCCGCCAGGCCGGCCGGGGCCAGCAGCGACAGCGGGACGCCGTCGACCAGCCGCAGCTCCAGCAGGATCCGCTCCACGCGCCGGTCCTCCGCGGACAGCAGCTCGCGCCCCGCGCCGGGGGAACGGCCCTCCGCGAGGGCCGCGGCGTAGGCACCGGGGTGCTTCACGTTCCACCAGCGCACCCCGCCGACGTGCGAATGGGCGCCCGGGCCCGCGCCCCACCAGTCGGCCCCGCGCCAGTACAGCTCGTTGTGCAGGCAGCGGCCGGCCTCGGTCGTGGCCCAGTTCGACACCTCGTACCAGGAGTACCCGGCCTCCGCCATGACGGAGTCCGCGATCAGGTACCGGTCGGCGTGGACGTCGTCGTCGGTCATCGGGACCTCGCCGCGGCGGATCCGGCGGGCCAGCTGCGTGCCCTCCTCGACGATCAGGGCGTAGGCGCTGACGTGGTCGGGCCCGGCGCCGATGGCCGCGGCCAGGGAGTCGCGCCAGTCCTGGTCCGTCTCCCCCGGCGTGCCGTAGATCAGGTCCAGGTTGACGTGCTCGAAGCCCGCCGCGCGGGCCTCCGCGACGCAGGCCTCGGGGCGGCCGGGGGTGTGGGTGCGGTCGAGCACCTTCAGGACGTGCTGCTTCGCGCTCTGCATGCCGAAGGAGATCCGGTTGAAGCCGCCCTCGCGGAGCTCCGCGAGGTACCGCGGGTCCACGGACTCCGGATTGGCCTCGGTGGTGACCTCGGCGTCCTCGGCCAGCCCGAACTCGTCGCGGATCGCCGCGAGCATCCGGACGAGGTCGCGGGCGGGCAGCAGCGTGGGCGTGCCGCCGCCGACGAAGACGGTCCGCACGGCCCGGGGGTCGTCCCCGAGCACCTTGCGGGCCAGGCGGACCTCGTCGATCAGGGTGTCGGCGTAGTTCTCCCGGGAGGCGAGCACCCCGCCGGTCCCCCGCAGCTCGGTGGCCGTGTAGGTGTTGAAGTCGCAGTACCCGCAGCGCGTGGCGCAGTACGGGACGTGCAGGTAGAACCCGAGCGGCCGGTCCCCGGCACCCGCCAGGGCGTGCGACGGCAGCGAGCCGTCTTCGGGCATGGGTTCACCGTCGGGCAGTGCGGAAGGCATGGGCCCATTGTCCCGCACTGCCCCAAGGTCGTTTCCCGCGTCGGGCCGGGCGCCGGTCAGGCCTCCCGGGAACCCGCGTACATCTCGTCGATGAGGTGCTTGAACTCACGCTCGACGACCGGGCGCTTCAGCTTGAGGCTGGGCGTCAGGTCGCCGTGCTCGACGTCCAGGTCGCGCGGGAGGATCCGGAACTTCTTGATCGTCTGCCAGCGCTGGAGGCCCTCGTTCAGGGTCTGGACGTAGGTCTCGATCAGGCGGTCGGTCTCCGGCGCGGCCAGGACCTGGGCGTACGACTTGCCCTCCAGGCCGTTCTCGGCGGCCCAGCCGAGGATCGCCGGCTCGTCGAGGGCGATCAGGGCCGAGCAGAAGTTCCGGTCGGCGCCGTGCACGACGATGGTCGACACGTACGGGCAGATCGCCTTGAAGTGGCCCTCGATCTCCGCCGGGGCGACGTACTTGCCGCCCGAGGTCTTGATCAGGTCCTTCTTGCGGTCGGTGATCCGCAGGTACCCGTCGGGGGACAGCTCGCCGATGTCGCCGGTGTGCAGCCAGCCGTCGCTCTCCAGCACCTCGGCGGTCTTGTCGGGCTGCCCGTGGTAGCCCTGCATGATGCCGGGGCCGCGCAGCAGGACCTCGCCGTCGTCGGCGATGCGGACCTCGGTGCCGGGCAGCGGCTTGCCGACGGTGCCGGTGCGGTAGGCCTCGCCGGGGTTGACGAAGGAGGCCGCGCTGGACTCCGTCAGGCCGTAGCCCTCCAGGATGTGGATGCCCGCGCCGGAGAAGAAGTAGCCGATCTCGGGGGCGAGGGCGGAGGCGCCGGAGACGGCGGCCCGCAGCTTGCCGCCGAAGGCCTCGCGGAGCTTGGAGTAGACGAGCGCGTCGGCGATCCTGTGCTTGGTGGCGAGGCCGAAGGGGGCGGTGGCCTGGCCCGTGCGGCGGAAGTTGTCCTGGGTGACCTTGGCGTACTCGCGGGCGACGCCGACCGACCACTGGAAGATCTTGTACTTGGCCCCGCCGCCGGCCCGCGCCTTGGCGGCCACGCCGTTGTAGACCTTCTCGAAGATGCGCGGGACGGCCGCCATGTACGTCGGCTGGACCACCGGCAGGTTCTCGATGATCTTGTCGATCCGGCCGTCGACCGCGGTGACGTGCCCGACCTCGATCTGCCCGGAGGTCAGCACCTTGCCGAAGACGTGCGCCAGCGGCAGCCACAGGTACTGGACGTCGTCCGAGTGGATCATGCCCGTGGCCACGGTGGCCTTGGCCATGTACGACCAGTTGTCGTGCGGCAGACGGACGCCCTTGGGGCGGCCGGTGGTGCCGGAGGTGTAGATGAGGGTGGCGAGCTGGTCGGCGGTGATGGCCGCGATCCGCTCCTTGACCGCCTCGGGGTGCTTGGCCAGGTGCTCGTTGCCGAGCGCCTCCAGGTCGGCGAGGGAGAGGACCCAGCCCTCGGGGTCGCCGTCGGCGCCGACGGCGTCGGCCGCGTCCAGGACCACCACGTGGGCGAGGTTCGGCAGGCCGGCGCGGCGCTCGCGGGCCTTCGCGAGCTGCTTGGCGTCCTCGGCGATCAGCACCCGGCTCTCGGAGTCCGCGAGGATGTACGAGGACTCCTCGGCGTTGGTGCTGGGGTAGATCGTGGTGACCGCGCCGCCCGCGCACATCACGCCGAGGTCGGACAGGATCCACTCGACCCGGGTGTTGGAGGCGAGCGCGACCCGCTCCTCCGGGCGCAGGCCCAGGGAGATCAGGCCCGCCGCGATGGCGAAGACCCGCTCGGCCGCCTGCCCCCAGCTCAGCGACTTCCAGTCGTCCGGACCGCCCTCGGGGCCGGCCGCGGGCACCGGGAAGCGGTAGGCCTCCGCGTTCGGTGTGGCGGCGACGCGGTCAAGGAAGAGGGCCGCCACGGTGGGCGGGCGGTTCTCGATCAAGGTCTGTGTGTCGCTCACGACATCCTCCGGACCGGTCCACGCGGCAGGGCGTGGGCGTGGGGGCGCTTTGGGACGGGCGGGTGGTGCTGGCACCTTTTTGAAACTGGCGAGTAACCATCGAGCAGTGATCAGCGTAGAGGCCGTGCGCCCGGCGCGTAAGAGCCTCCGAGCGGCCGCTTCATAACGAAAAGGGCCCCCATGCGTGCGCATGTGGGCCCATTCGTCCGACTTGGGGCGAGGGTGGTTCTTGACCCGCCCTTGGCGACCGCTTGACACGGCCGCCTCCGACCGCTGTCGGTTACCGGCCGGTTACTTCTTCTTGCCGCCGGACTCGTCGCTGGAGAGGACGGCGATGAAGGCCTCCTGCGGGACCTCCACGGAGCCGACCATCTTCATCCGCTTCTTGCCTTCCTTCTGCTTCTCCAGCAGCTTCCGCTTACGGGAGATGTCACCGCCGTAGCACTTGGCGAGGACGTCCTTGCGGATGGCGCGGATGGTCTCGCGGGCGATGACGCGCGAGCCGATGGCCGCCTGGATCGGCACCTCGAACGCCTGCCGCGGGATGAGCTCGCGCAGCTTGGCGACGAGGCGCACGCCGTAGGCGTAGGCGGCGTCCTTGTGCGTGACGGCGGAGAAGGCGTCGACCTTGTCGCCGTGGAGCAGGATGTCGACCTTGACCAGGCTGGAGGACTGCTCGCCGGTGGGCTCGTAGTCCAGCGAGGCGTAGCCGCGCGTCTTGGACTTCAGCTGGTCGAAGAAGTCGAAGACGATCTCCGCGAGGGGGAGGGTGTAGCGGATCTCGACCCGGTCCTCGGAGAGGTAGTCCATGCCGAGCAGGGTGCCGCGGCGGGTCTGGCAGAGCTCCATGATCGCGCCGATGAACTCGCTGGGCGCGAGGATCGTGGCCCGCACGACCGGCTCGAACACGTCCGAGATCTTGCCCTCGGGGAACTCGCTCGGGTTGGTGACGGTGACTTCCTTGCCGTCCTCCAGGACCACCCGGTAGACCACGTTGGGCGCGGTCGCGATCAGGTCGAGGCCGAACTCGCGCTCCAGGCGCTCGCGGACCACGTCCAGGTGGAGCAGGCCGAGGAAGCCGACGCGGAAGCCGAAGCCGAGGGCCGCCGAGGTCTCGGGCTCGTAGACGAGCGCGGCGTCGTTGAGCTGGAGCTTGTCCAGCGCCTCGCGCAGGTCCGGGTAGTCCGAGCCGTCGAGCGGGTAGAGGCCGGAGAAGACCATCGGCCGCGGGTCCTTGTAGCCGCCGAGGGCCTCGGTCGCGCCGTTGTGCAGGCTGGTGATGGTGTCACCGACCTTGGACTGACGGACGTCCTTCACGCCGGTGATGATGTAGCCCACCTCGCCGACGCCGAGGCCGTCGGAGGAGGTCATCTCCGGGGAGGAGACGCCGATCTCCAGCAGCTCGTGCGTGGCGCCGGTGGACATCATCCGGATGCGCTCGCGCTTGTTGAGCTGGCCGTCGACGACACGGACGTAGGTGACGACGCCGCGGTACGAGTCGTAGACCGAGTCGAAGATCATCGCGCGGGCCGGGGCGTCCTTGACGCCGACCGGGGCCGGGACGGTGGCGACGACCTTGTCGAGCAGGGCGTCGACGCCGAGACCGGTCTTCGCCGACACCCGCAGGACGTCCTCGGGCTGGCAGCCGACCAGGTTCGCGAGCTCCTCGGCGAACTTCTCCGGCTGCGCGGCCGGCAGGTCGATCTTGTTGAGGACCGGGACGATCGCGAGGTCGTTCTCCATCGCCAGGTACAGGTTGGCGAGGGTCTGGGCCTCGATGCCCTGGGCGGCGTCCACCAGCAGGATCGTGCCCTCGCACGCCGCGAGGGAGCGCGAGACCTCGTAGGTGAAGTCGACGTGACCGGGGGTGTCGATCATGTTCAGGATGTGCGTGCTGCCCTTGCCCGCACCCTCGGTGGGTGCCCAGGGCAGACGGACCGCCTGCGACTTGATCGTGATGCCGCGCTCACGCTCGATGTCCATGCGGTCGAGGTACTGAGCGCGCATCTGCCGCTGGTCGACGACACCGGTGAGCTGGAGCATCCGGTCGGCGAGCGTCGACTTGCCGTGGTCGATGTGCGCGATGATGCAGAAGTTGCGGATCAGCGCCGGGTCGGTACGGCTCGGCTCGGGCACGTGGCTGGGGATCGCGGGCACGCAGTGTCCTGATTCTCGGGGCGCAGTCGGAAGCGGTCTCTTCAGCGAAGGTCGGATCTCGTCGCCTTCGGCTTCGTCGGCGCGATGTCGGATCTGTACGCAGGCTCCCATGGTCCCATGGACGGGGCAGTGCGCTCGGTTTGGGCCGGTCGGAGCGCGCCTGGTAGCCTGGGCAGCTGTGTCTCGTATGCCCTCTCAGCTGTCGGGACACAATCCGAAGATCAAACTCTGAACCTGAAAAGGCTCTTTCGTGGCGAACATCAAGTCCCAGATCAAGCGGAACAAGACGAACGAGAAGGCGCGCCTGCGCAACAAGGCCGTCAAGTCCTCGCTCAAGACCGCGATCCGCAAGGCCCGCGAGGCCGTCCTCGCCGGTGACGTCGAGAAGGCCACCGTGGCTTCCCGCGCCGCCGCGCGTGCGCTCGACAAGGCTGTCTCGAAGGGTGTCATCCACAAGAACGCCGCCGCCAACAAGAAGTCGGCGCTGGCCTCCAAGGTTGCCACCCTCCAGGGCTGAGCTCCTGATGTGAATCGCCGGTAGGGAACCAGCGGGCCCTCTCTCCCGCTCCCTCGCCGGCACACCGCGCCGCACGCGGCCTGCGTTCGCCACGCGGGTGCGGCGCAAGCATCTTCACAGCATCACCCCGGTCACCGACCGGGTGACTGACGGCCCACCCGGCCCCACCGGGTGGGCCGTCCGCATTTCCGGGTCGGCCCCCTTCACCGCGCTCCGGCCCTCTGGGACACTGCTGGCGACGTGGCTCCGGGGAGAAGGGCGGACCTTGAACGCCGTGCTCATAGTGCTCGTGGTCCTGGGATTCGGAGCGTTCTGGGCGCTGCGGCGGCTGCGCCTGTACCCGTGCCGCATGAGCGAATGGCGCTACGCCTTCGCCGCCGCGCACCGTGACCAGCGCGAGGCCCTGCACCGCACCCGTGTGAACAGGCGGGCCGTGGAGGGCGAGCAGCGGCGGCACCTGGCACGGGCGCGGGAGCACGTCGAGGGGATCGAGCAGCGGGGCCGGCACGAGGCCCGGACCCTGAAGGCGGAGCGGCAGCGGTTGCTGCGGCCGGGGTGGGGCGCGGCCGTGGGACCCCGTCTGGGACAGCTCCGGCTGCACCAGCACGTCCTGCTGTTCATGAAGGAGGCTCCCGAAGGCGAGGAGGCTCCCACCGGGATCGACGAGACGCTCCCCCTGGCCGACCTCACCGTCAGCTTCTCGGACGCCCGCGAGCACCTCTTCCTCCACGTCACCCGGCAGGACGGCACCCACCGCACCGCCTCGTACGCGCGGGCCGACCACCGCGAGACGACGGTGCGGCACTTCTGCGACCGGATCCACAACCAGGTGCTGGCGGCCAGGGCCTTCCGGGAGACGGCGCGGGAACGCACCGCCGAGATCGACACCGAGCTCCAGCAGCTGGAGTCCGACACCGCGGCGCGGCGGGACCAGGCCCGCATGGAGGCCACGGCCCTCGGCGAGACGCAGCGGGCGGACCCCCGCCTGCTGCGGGCCCTCGCCGACTGGGAGGCGGAGTGCGACGTCTGGCAGAAGCTGACCGGACACCGGCCCCGCGCGTCCTGACGCCGCGGCCGGGGTGCCCGGCGGACCCCCCGGCGGACCGGGGGCGGGCGGGGCCGGGAGGCCGACGCCAGCAGGACCTGGCGGCGCCGGGGGCGGGACCTGGTGCGATGGCCGGAATGGCGTGCCGGGCGCCGTGACCCGGTGGACCTTCCGGTCAGAGCACTAGCGGCGCTGGGGGCGGGCCGCGCGGGCCACGGCCACGACGGCCTTCTCCAGGGCGTACTCGGGGTCGTCCCCGCCGCCCTTGACGCCCGCGTCGGCCGCGGCCACGGCGCGCAGGGCGTCCGAGACCGCGTCCGCCGACCAGCCCCGCATCTGCTGACGGACCCGGTCGATCTTCCACGGCGGCATTCCCAGGTCCCGCGCGAGGTCGCCCGGACGGGCGCCGCGCGGGGCGGAGGCGAGCTTCCCGATCGCCCGGACCGCCTGGGCCAGCGCGCTGGTGATCAGCACCGGGGCCACTCCCGTGGACAGCGACCAGCGCAGGGCTTCCAGGGCCTCGGCGGCCCGCCCCTCCACCGCACGGTCGGCGACCGTGAAGCTGGAGGCCTCGGCCCGGCCCGTGTAGTAGCGGCCGACCACCGCCTCGTCGATGGTGCCCTCGACGTCCGCGCACAGCTGCGCCGCCGCGCTCGCCAGCTCCCGCAGGTCGCTGCCGATCGCGTCGACCAGGGTCTGGCAGGCCTCCGGGGTCGCGGAGCGCCCCAGCGCGCGGAACTCGCCCCGCACGAACGACAGCCGGTCCGCGGCCTTCGTCATCTTCGGGCAGGCGATCTCCCGGGCCCCGGCCTTGCGGGCCGCGTCCAGCAGACCCTTGCCCTTGACCCCGCCGGCGTGCAGGAGGACCAGGGCAATCTCCTCGTACGGCGCGGCGAGGTAGGCCTTGACCTCCTTCACCGTGTCCGCGCCCAGGTCCTGCGCGTTGCGGACGATCAGGACCTTGCGCTCGGAGAACAGCGAAGGGCTCGTCAGCTCCGCCAGCGTGCCGGGCTGGAGCTGATCGGACGTGAGGTCCCGCACATCGGTGTCGGCGTCGGCCGCGCGGGCCGCCGTCACGACGTCCCGCACGGCGCGGTCGAGCAGCAGGTCCTCCTGCCCCACCGCGACGGTGAGCGGGGCAAGCGGTTCGTCGGTGGAGTTCTTCCTGGTGGCCATCGCCCCCAGCATCCCACGCCGCACCGACAGTGCCCCGCGCCCGGTGCCCGAGAATGGTCGGGTGAACGAGCGACACGTACTGGTCCTGCCCGACCGCGACGCCGCCGAGGAGGTGGCCCAGGAGGCCGTCGACCGCTTCGGCCTGCCCGAGGAACCCCAACTGGTCCGCGACGCCCTCGCCGGAGAGGACGACGCCGAGGACGCCCAGTGGCTGGTGGTCGTCGAGGACCCGCAGGAACGGCTGGAGGCGGCCTCGCTGGACGAGCTCGCCGCCGAGTACGAGGGCTGGCTGGAAGCCCCGTAGGGCGGGCCCTACGCCTTGTGGACGATCTGCACGTCCAGCTCCACTTCCACGCTCGAACCGATCGCCGCGATCCCCTGCGCCAGGACCGACTGCCAGTTCAGGCTGAAGTCCTCGCGGTGCAGTTCGGCCGTGGCACGGCAGGCGGCGCGCGGTTCGCCCTCCAGGCCCGTGCCGTTGCCCAGGTACTGGGTGTCGAGGGTCACGGAGCGGCTGACACCGTGCAGCGTCAGGGCTCCCGCGACCGCCCAGCGGCTGCCGCTGCGGTGGATGAACCGCTCGCTGTAGAACTCGACCGTCGGGTACCGGGCGGCGTCGAGGAAGTCGGCGGAGCGCAGGTGGTCGTCCCGCATCCGCAGACCCGTGTCGATGCTCGCCGCGTCGATGATGACGTGCATGGAGGAGTCCTCCATGCGCTCGGCTATCCGTACCGCGCCGGCGAAGGTGGTGAACCGGCCGTGGATCCTGGCGAAGCCGATGTGCCGGGCCGTGAAGCCGATCGAGGAGTGCGTCGGGTCGAGTTCCCAGTGGCCGGGCTGCGGCAGCAGCGGCGGCTCCACCGCGTCCAGGATGATCTCCGCGGTGCCGGGCTGCGCCGGGTCCCCCACCAGCGTGGCACCGTGGAACGGCGCGTACCCCTCCGCGGTGACCGAGAGCCGGTACTCCCCCTCCGGCATGGCCGCCGTGAACCCGCCGTAGGGGTCTGTCTCCCCGCTGACGACCCGTCTTCCGATCGGGTCGGTCACCTCGAACTTGGCCTGGCGGATGGGCTGGTGGACCGTATCGAGCACCCTGCAGCTCAACAACCGCGCCGTGGGCGGCAGTGAAAGGGTCGCGGATGTGTGCGAGCCGGCGCTCCCCGCCGTCTCCATCCCCCGTCTGCGACCGAACATGGCTAATGCACCCCCGTGCTGTGTGGACTTGGACCGTTCTGGCGAAGACGCATTCGATCATGCTGTCGGGTTGTGGGCAAACAGAGCGGTCGCGCCCGGTATGACCACGCCGGTTCCGGCGCCGTCCGGCTGGAAATGCTCGCATCCCCGAGCCGCTTCCGGCGACGGCCACGGAGCCGTCCCGATCCGTGCGCAGCACAGTCGTCCCACGCGCCCTCAGCTGCGCGAGCGTACCCGGTGCGGGGTGTCCGTAGCGGTTGCCCGCGCCGACGGGGACGATCGCGAGTCGTGGCCGGATCCGGTCCTGCAGACCGGGGTCCTGGTGCGCCGAGCCGTGGTGGGCCACCTTGAGCACGTCCACCGGGCCCAGTTCCGGATGCGCCCTCAAGAGGGCCTGCTGGGCGGGCGGTTCGAGGTCTCCCGGCAGCAGCAGCGTCAGACCCGACGTGCGCACCAGCAGGACGACGCTCGCGTCGTTGGGGCCGTCCGGGGGCGGGCCGGAAGCCGGCGGCCAGAGCACCTGCCATTCCAGCGGCCCGGCCCTGCGCCGCTCCCCCGCCGCCGTCGGGACGACGGGGACCCGGGCGGCCGCCGCGGTGCGCCGGACCACGGCCGCCTGCGCGGCCGGCTCCTGCAGGACGGTGGTCTGGATCACACCGACGGAGCGGCCCCGCAGCACCCCGGACAGCCCTCCCACGTGGTCGGCGTGAAAATGCGTCAGCAGGAGCAGTGGGACGCGTCTCACACCCAGGGCCCGCAGGCAGGAGTCGACCGGGCCGGGCTCCGGACCGGTGTCCACGACGACGGCCGTCCCGGGACCGGCGGAGAGGACGGCGGCGTCCCCCTGCCCCACCGCGCACTGCGCGTAGGTCCAGTCCGGCGGCGGCCAGCCGGTGATCACCCGGGTCGGCAGCGGCGGCCGCACCACCGCGACCAGCAGCAACACCACCAGGCCGGCCCGGACCCCGCGCCGCCGTCCGTAGCGGACTCCGAGCCCGACGACGGCCGCCGTGACGAGGACCAGGAGCAGCCCTCCGCCGAGCCCGCCGGGCCAGGGCAGCTCCGCCCCCGGCAGCCGGGACCCCGCCCGCGCCACGGCCGCGATCCACCCCGCCGGTACCCCCGCGCACCAGGCGAGCGCCTTCGCCGCGGGCAGGGACAGCGGGGCCACTGCGAGGACCGTGAAGCCGAGCACCGTGGCCGGACCCGCCGCCAGCTCCGCCAACAGGTTGCAGGGCACCGCGACGAGGCTCACCCGGGCGGAGAGCACGACCACCACCGGCGCGCACACCGCCTGCGCCGCGGCGGCCGCCCCGAGCGCGTCGGCGAGCCTCGGCCGCATCCCCCGCCGCCGCAGGGCCTCGCCCCACCTCGGCCCGAGGGTGAGCAGCGCCCCGGTGGCCAGCACGGAGAGCAGGAAACCGTAGCTGCGCGCCAGCCACGGGTCGTACAGCACCAGCAGCACCACGGCCGCGGCCAGCGCCGGGATCAGGGACCTGCGCCGCCCGGTGGCGAGGGCGAGCAGGGTCACCGCCCCGCAGGCGGCGGCCCGCAGCACGCTCGGCTCGGGCCGGCACACCACCACGAACGCCAGCGTCAGCGCGGCCCCGCCCAGGGCCGTGGCCCGCAGCGACAGCCCCAGGCGGGGCGCGAGCCCGCTCCGCTCGGCCTGCTGCGCGCGGGCCGGGGACCCGATGAGCAGGTACAGCACCACGGTCAGGTTGGACCCGGAGACGGCCAGCAGGTGCAGCAGATCGGTGGCCTCGAACGCCGCGTGCAGGTCGGGCGGCACCCGGGAGGTGTCGCCGACCACCAGCCCCGGCAGCAGGGCCCGCGCGTCGGCGGGGAGCCCTTCGGTGGCCTCCCGCAGCCCGGCCCGCAGGCTCCCCGCCAGGCGCTGCGCCGCACCGGGGCCGCCGCTCACCCCGGGCGGGGTGCCGACGGCCGGCCGCAGCAGCGCCACGGCCCGTTCCCCGTCCAGCGCCGGTGCCAGCCGGGCGGCCACCGTCAGCCGGGTCGAGGGTTGCAGCGCGGCCCATCCCGGGTGCCCGGCCAGCACCCGCACCGGTGTCCGGACCCGGGTCGTCACCCCGTCGGGCCCGGTCACCCGGGTCACCACCGCGTCCAGGACCACCCCGGGCGGCCCGCTCCCGCCCCGGGTGGCGCGGGGGTCCGAGCCGACGGTGAGCTCCACCAGGACCCGGGCGTGCTCCCGGGCCAGCCCGGCCACGGGCCCCGCCCGCGCCTCCGCCCGCTCCAGCCCGGCCACCCCCGCCCCGGCGGCCGCGCACAGCAGCGCGGCGGCCGCGGCCGTACCTACCCGCCACAGCGGCTGCGGCCGGCGGGAGGCCGCCAGCAGCAGCACCCCCGCCACGGCCACCGCGAGCCCCGCTCCGACGGCGGTCCACGCCCCGGGCAGCCCTAGCGCGAGAGCGGCCGCTCCCCAGACGGCCACCGCCGGCCCCGCCAGCCGCAGGTCCACCGCCACGGCCCCGCCCCGCTCCGGGGTGCTCACGGCCGCACCAGCCCGCGCAGGTCGGCGAACCGGCGCTCGCCGATGCCGTCGACCTGCCGGAGGTCCTCGACGGTGCGGAAGCCGCCCCGGGCGGTACGGAAGTCGACGATGTGCCGCGCGAGCACCGGGCCGACCCCGGGCAGCCCGTCCAGCTGCTCGACGGTGGCACTGGCCAGGCTCAACGGGCCGGGGCCCGGTCCGGCAGCCCCCGGGCTTCCCGGGCCGCCCTGACCCGGCTGCGCGGTGGCTCCCACCAGCACCTGCTCGCCGTCCACCAGGATCCGGGCCCGGTTGAGCCCGGTGGTGTCGGTGCCGGGCACCACTCCCCCGGCGGCGGCCAGCGCGTCCTCCACCCGCGAGCCGCCGGGCAGCCGCCGCACCCCCGGTTCCCGGACCCCACCGCCGACGTCCACCACGATCCGCTCCCCTCCGCCGACGGCCGGGGCGCCCGGGACCGAGGGCGGCGAGGACGGCACGGACGGCGGGGCGACCACCGCGGGGGCCGTCACCGGCCGCGGACGCCCGGACCAGTACTGCTGGGCGGCGAATCCGAGCGCCGCGACCAACACGACGGCGACGGCCACCACCGTCCGCGGCTCCATCCCGCACCGGGCCTGCACCCACACCGGCATCCGCTCCCGCACCGCCGGCCACCGAGCCCCCGCACCGGCCCCCCTCGGCCCGGCCGACGTGCCGCGCCCCTCCGCCGCCCGGACGGCCGGTTCCACGGGCCCGACCGGCTCGTCCGACCCCCCGGGCACCCCCCGCCCGGCGTGCGCCCCCGGCACCCGGGTCACCGACCGCCCAACAGCCGCCAGAGACACTCTCCGCACCCGCGGCACTCTGGGCACCCCACCCGCCCCGGTCACCCCGGGCTCCACTGGCTCGACCGGTCCCACCGAACCCTCTTGGCTCACCAGTCCAACCGGACTCACCAGCCCAACCGGCCCCGTCCGCTCCACCGGCCCGACGAATGCCCTCGCCGCCCCCGACGTCACCCCCGCTGCCGCCTCCGCCGGCCCCGCCACCTCGGGCCAGACCTGGGGATAGGCGCCCGGCCAGGGCTCCGCGTCGGGCGGTGGATCGGCCACCCGCCCCGGGACCTCCACCCCGGCCCCGGCTCCCGGCCCCGACCGCGTCCGCGAAGGCCGCTCCGGCCCCGGCTCCGCCCGCGGCTGCGGCTCCAGCTGCGACAGCACCCCGGCCCCGGGGTTCGCCCCCGGCCTCGACCCCGGTCCCGCCCCTGCCCCTGCCGCTCCCGGCGTCGCCCGCGGGTTGCCCGCCAGCAGGGCCTGCGCCCGGCGCCGTACCACGGCGGGGTCCGCCCGGGGCCTCGACCGGATCCGCCCGTCGGAGCCACGGACCCGCCCAGGCGCGGCACCCAACCCGCGAGCACCACCCGCGCCACCCCCGCCCCGCAGGGCGGCGTCGTGACCGACCACCACTTCAGAAGCCCCGGAACGGCGCGGGGCACGCATGCGAAGAGTCATGCCACGACGCTAGGACCGATCCCCGATCCCCGTTCGGAGTCACCGATTCCGGTGGATGGAGCGCCCGTTGTGGACAACTCCGCCACCCGTTCCGGTGATCAGCGGGGCGACACGACCGCCGCCAGCAGCCCCGGCCCGGTGTGCGCGCCGATCACAGCTCCGACCTCGCTGACGTGCAGCTCGACCAGACCCGGGATGCGTTCGCGGAGCCGCTGGGCGAGCTTCTCGGCCCGCTCCGGGGCCGCGAGGTGGTGCACGGCGACGTCGACGCTGCGCGTCCCGGCCCGCTCGACCGCCAGCTCCTCCAGGCGCGCGATGGCCTTGGAGGCGGTCCGTACCTTCTCCAGCATCTCGATCCGCCCGCCGTCCAGCGTCAGCAGCGGCTTGACGGCCAGTGCCGACCCCAGGAGGGCCTGCGCGGCCCCGATCCGGCCGCCCCGGCGCAGGTAGTCGAGGGTGTCCACGTAGAAGTACGCCGCCATCTCCCCGGCCCGCTTCTCGGCCGCGGCCACGGCCTCGTCGACGGAGCCCCCCGCGTCGGCCGCCTCCGCCGCGGCGAGGGCGCAGAAGCCGAGGGCCATCGCGACCATCCCGGTGTCGACGACACGGACCGGGACGGGGGCCGTCTTGGCCGCGACCACGGCGGCGTCGTAGGTGCCCGAGAACTCGGCGGACAGGTGCAGGCTCACGATGCCCGTCGCACCGGCGTCCGCGGCCGCCCGGTAGGCCCGTACGAACTCCTCCGGACCTGGGCGGGAGGTGGTCACGGGCCGGCGCTTCTGGAGGGCCACGGCGAGGCTGCGGGCCGAGATCTCGGTGCCCTCTTCGAGGGCCTCGTCCCCCAGGACCACGGTCAGGGGGACTGCGGTGATTCCGTGCCGCGCCATCGCCGGTGGGGGCAGATAGGCCGTGGAATCGGTGACGATCGCGACATGGCGGGACATGAGCCGGAGGTTACCGCCACTGCGGTGCATCCGGCAGCCCGGCCCTCGCCCGCCCCTCCCTTCAGGTGGTGGCCTCCGGCCTGGGCGTCTTCTGCCAGGGGTAGTGCGTCACCGGTGTGGAGGGGTTCAGCGCCGCCGGGCGCGGCCCGGCGGCCGGAGCCCCGCCACCGGCAGCAGCCCCGCCGGCTTTCGCCGCGGTCTCCGCCGCGGCCGCGAGGTCGTCCACCGACTCCCGGGACCAGTCCCGCAGCGCCCCCGACTCGACCTCGATCTGCTCCGACAGGGCCGTGAGGTCGTCCTGCGCGAACCTGCGGGCCCGGTCCCGCGCGGCCCACCGCAGCGAGTCCGAGGCCTCTTTGATCTTCGCGGTGCGTTCCCGCAGCTCAGGAAGGCCGTCGGCGATCCGGCGCCGGTCCGGCTCCTGCTCCAGCCGCTTCAGCTCCTCGTCGAGCTCGTGGCCGTGCGCGCTCAGCCGCTCGAAGAGCCCGATCGACTCCTTAAGCGAGCTGTCCGTCTGCACCCCCTGGTACAGCGCCTGCTGCGTGGCCCGCATCGAGGTCCGCAGATCCAGCCGCAACTGCGCCAGGGCCCCCGCGACCCCGACCTGACCGAGGCTCTTCGCCTTCAGGGTCGTGTCCTCGACGTGGCGGCGGGCCTGGGTGATCGTCCGGTCCACGCCGCGCTTCGCCGCGCCGACCACCTTCACGGTGACCCACACGCCCAGCCCCAGAAAGGCGAACAGCACCAACAGGGCAAAGATGATCAAAGCGCCCGCCTCCATGAGGTTTCCTTCCTCCGCCGTCCGTCCCCTTCCACCGTAAACGCCACGGGCAGGTCGGGGGTTCCAAACGAACCCCCAACCTGCCCGTACGGGATCTCCCCCATGCCGGGGGTCCACTCGGCTCAGATGGCTCAGATGACGATGTTCACCAGCTTCGGCGCGCGCACGATCACCTTGCGGATCTCGGCGCCGCCCAGGGCCGCCACGACGGCCGCGTCCGTGACCGCCAGCTGCTCCAGGTCCGCGTCCGAGATGGCCGGCGGCACCTCCAGGCGCGCCTTGACCTTGCCCTTGACCTGCACCACGCAGGTGACGGTCTCGTCCACGACGTACGCCGGGTCCGCGACCGGGAAGTCCTGGTGGACCACCGAGTCGGTGTGGCCCAGCCGGCGCCACAGCTCCTCCGCGATGTGCGGCGCCAGCGGGGCGACCAGCAGCACCAGCCGCTCGGCGACCGAGCGCTCCAGCGGCCGGCCCGCCTTCGTCAGGGTGTTGTTCAGCTCGGTGATCTTGGCGATGGCGGTGTTGAACCGCAGGCCCGCCATGTCGCCGCCGACCCCGTCGATCGCCTTGTGCAGGGCGCGCAGGGTGTCCTCGCCCGGCTCACCGTCCACGACGGTGACCGCGCCGCTCTCCTCGTCGACGACGTTGCGCCACAGGCGCTGCAGCAGCCGGTACTGGCCGACCACGGCACGCGTGTCCCACGGGCGCGAGACGTCCAGCGGGCCCATCGCCATCTCGTACAGGCGCAGGGTGTCCGCGCCGTACTCCTCGCAGATCTCGTCGGGCGTGACGGCGTTCTTCAGGGACTTGCCCATCTTGCCGTGCTCGCGCTTGACGGGCTCGCCCTGGTGGAAGTAGCCGCCGTCGCGCTCCTCGACCTCGGCCGCCGGCACGTACACGCCGCGCGCGTCCGTGTACGCGTAGGCCTGGATCATGCCCTGGTTGAACAGCTTGTGGAACGGCTCGGCCGAGGAGACGTGTCCCAGGTCGAACAGGACCTTGGACCAGAACCGCGCGTACAGCAGGTGCAGGACCGCGTGCTCGGCACCGCCGACGTACAGGTCGACGCCACCGTGCGGAGCGCCCTCGTTCGGTCCCATCCAGTACTGCTCGATCGCCGGGTCGACCAGGGCCGAGCCGTTGTTCGGGTCCAGGTAGCGCAGCTCGTACCAGCAGGAGCCGGCCCAGTTCGGCATGGTGTTGGTCTCGCGCCGGAACGCGCGCACCCCGCGGCCGTCGCCCAGGTCCAGCTCGACGTTGACCCACGCCTCGTTGCGGGACAGCGGGGTCTCCGGCTTGGAGGTCGCGTCGTCCGGCTCGAAGGTGCGCGGCGAGTAGTCCTCGACCTCCGGCAGTTCCAGCGGCAGCATCGACTCGGGCAGCGGGTAGGCGACGCCGTCCTCGTCGTAGACGATCGGGAAGGGCTCGCCCCAGTAGCGCTGGCGGCTGAACAGCCAGTCGCGCAGCCGGAAGTTGACGGTGCCCTCGCCGATACCGCGCCCGGAGAGCCAGTCGGTGATCGCGGCCTTGGCCTCGACGACGCCCAGGCCGTCCAGCGAGACGCCCTCGCCCGTCGAGTTGACGATGGTGCCGTCGTACGAGGAGAACGCGTCCTCCCACTCCAGCGGGTCGGCGTCACGGTCGTCCGTGGGCTGCACGACGCAGCGCATCGGCAGCTCGAAGGCGCGCGCGAACTCGAAGTCGCGGCTGTCGTGCGCCGGGACGGCCATGATCGCGCCGGTGCCGTAGCCCATCAGCACGTAGTCCGCGATGAACACGGGGACCAGGTCGCCGCTGACCGGGTTCGTCGCGTACGCGCCGGTGAAGACGCCGGTCTTGTCCTTGGCCTCGGCCTGGCGCTCGACGTCCGACTTCGCGGCGGCCTGCTTGCGGTACGCGTCCACCGCCTCGCGCGGGGTCGCGTTCCCGCCGGTCCACAGCTGGTGCGTGCCCTCGGGCCACTCGGCCGGGACGATCTTCCCGACCAGGTCGTGCTCGGGCGCCAGCACCATGTACGTCGCGCCGAACAGCGTGTCGGGGCGGGTCGTGAACACGGTGATCGCGCCGGCGTCACCGACGGGGAAGTCGACGCGCGCGCCCTCGCTCCGGCCGATCCAGTTGCGCTGCTGCAGCTTGATGGCCTCGGGCCAGTCCAGCGCGTCCAGGTCGTCCAGCAGGCGGTCGGCGTACGCCGTGATCCGCATGTTCCACTGGCTCAGCTTGGCCTTGAAGACCGGGAAGTTGCCGCGCTCGGACCGGCCGTCGGCGGTGACCTCCTCGTTGGCCAGTACGGTGCCCAGCCCGGGGCACCAGTTGACGGGCGCGTCGGAGGCGTAGGCCAGCCGGAAGCCGTTCAGGACGTCGGCGCGCTCGCCGGCGCTCAGCGCGGCCCAGGAAGCGCCGCCGGGCAGCTCACGGGAGCCGTCCTCGAAGGCGGCGACCAGCTCGGCGATAGGCCGGGCCTTCTTCGCGTCCGCGTCGTACCAGGAGTTGTAGATCTGCAGGAAGATCCACTGGGTCCACTTGTAGTACTCGGGGTCGATCGTCGCGAACGACCGGCGCTTGTCGTGGCCCAGGCCCAGCCTGCGCAGCTGGACCTTCATGTTCTCGATGTTCGCCTCGGTCGAGACCCGCGGGTGCGTGCCGGTCTGCACGGCGTACTGCTCGGCCGGCAGGCCGAAGGCGTCGAAGCCCAGGGTGTGCAGGACGTTGTGGCCGGACATCCGCTGGTGGCGCGCGAAGACGTCGGTGGCGATGTACCCGAGCGGGTGGCCGACGTGCAGGCCCGCCCCGGAGGGGTACGGGAACATGTCCATGATGAACTTCTTGGGGCGTGCGACGACCGCCGGGTCACCGGCCAGGTCGCCGGTCGGGTTCGGCGCCTCGTAGGTGCCTTCCGCGTCCCATACGTCCTGCCAGCGTGCCTCGATGTCGGCGGCCATGGCAGCCGTGTAACGGTGCGCCTCGGCCGCCTCGGGGGCCGGGGTGTTCGTCTCGCTCATGATTCCTGAAGCTCCATCGATCGTCTCTGCCGTCTCTGCCCGCCCAAACGAAAAAACCCCTCGCACAGGAGGGGACGCCGCGCCGATGCCGACTCGCTCGAAGGGGTCGGTACTGATCAGCGCGGCTCGGTAAGCAGAAGGCGTACGGCACGCATGGCGCCAGGGTACCGCAGGGCCTCCCGCGGACGCTCTGCCGTTCCGCACAACGGGCACAACGAGAAGCGGGCCACCCGATCCGGGCGGCCCGCTTCTTCACTGTGGAGCTAAGGAGAATTGAACTCCTGACCTCCTGCATGCCATGCAGGCGCTCTACCAACTGAGCTATAGCCCCTCGTCTTGCCTGCCGCCCGGCTTCCCGTTTCCGGTTCCCCTTGGCGACGTCCCAAACATTACACGGTCATGGCCCTGGTCCAAAAATCGGTTTCCGCGGAACCCGAGCCATGTCCGATATGACCCACATCATCCAGACTTACCGCGTCACGCGCGTGCGAACTGGTAGAACCGCTTCAGCGTGCAGTGCTCGTCGAGCAGCCGGCCGTAGATCGGCTCGCCCTCCAGCTCCCGGTACGTCTCGATCGGGTCGCCTTTTATGATCAGCGCCCGCGCGCATTCCTCGCACCAGTACTGGTAGTCGGGATTGACCGGGTCCATGTCCCGCACGATCGGCGTGCCGTTGTCGCACCAGTCGCACCGCCGCCGGTGTGCACCCATCCGTCAGCGACTCCCTCCCGCGTCGGGCCGTCGTGTCCCCCTCCGGCCGTCCGATTCTGCCATGCCCGTACCGGCCGGGTCAGCAAGCGCAAAGGGAACAAACGCAAGGATCCCGCCCCCTGTTGGGGACGGGATCCTTCACTGTGGAGCTAAGGAGAATTGAACTCCTGACCTCCTGCATGCCATGCAGGCGCTCTACCAACTGAGCTATAGCCCCGCTCTCCGCCGCGCTTCCCCCGTTTCCGGTGTTCTTCGCTGCGAACAAGAAGAACTCTAGCCTGTGACCAGCCGGAAAGTGAAATCCGGGTCCGAGGCGCCCTGCGGCGGCCCTCAGTCGTCGTCGCCGAGGACCGGCTCCGGCAGCGTGCCGGCGTTGTGCTCCATCAGGCGCCAGCCGCGCGCGCCCTCGCCGAGGACGGACCAGCAGCAGTTGGAGAGGCCGCCGAGGCCTTCCCAGTAGTGCGCCTCCAGGCCCAGCAGGCGGCCGATCGTCGTACGGATGGTGCCGCCGTGGCTGACGACGACGAGCGTGCCGCCCTCCGGCAGTTGGCCGGCGTGGCGCAGGACCACCGGGGCGGCACGGTCGGCCACCTCGGTCTCCAGCTCGCCGCCGCCGCGGCGGACGGGCTCGCCACGCTTCCACGCGGCGTACTGCTCGCCGTACTTGTCGAGGATCTCCTCGTGGGTGAGCCCCTGCCAGTCACCGGCGTACGTCTCGCGCAGCGCCTCGTCGTGCTCCACCGGCAGGCCCGTGACGGCGGCCAGCTCGGCCGCCGTGGCGGAGGCCCGGCTCAGGTCGGAGGCCACGATGGCGTCGGGCCGGAGGGAGGCGAGCAGCCGGGCGGCACGGCGCGCCTGCGCCACACCGGTCTCGGTCAGCCGGATGTCCGTGGAGCCCTGGAAGCGGCGCTCCAGGTTCCACGAGGTCTGGCCGTGCCGCCAGAGGACGATCTTCCTGCCGGACTTGCCCGCGTCGGCCGTGCTCAGAACAGATCACCGTCCAGTTCGTCGTCGCCCGCCGCCTCGCGCAGCTTGGCGTGCTCCTCGGCCTTGCCGATGGTGAGCTTGGCGTCCTCGGGGAGCTCGATCTCGGGGCAGTCCTTCCACAGGCGCTCCAGCGCGTAGAAGACGCGCTCCTCGCTGTGCTGGACGTGCACGACGATGTCGACGTAGTCGAGCAGGATCCAGCGGGCGTCGCGGTCGCCTTCGCGGCGCACCGGCTTGGCACCGAGCTCCTTGAGCAGCCGCTCCTCGATCTCGTCCACGATCGACTTGACCTGGCGGTCGTTGGGCGCGGAGGCGAGCAGGAAGGCATCGGTGATCGACAGCACGTCGCTGACGTCGTACGCGATGATGTCGTGCGCGAGCCGGTCGGCCGCGGCCTGGGCGGCGGCGGTGATGAGCTCGATGGAGCGGTCCGTGGCGGTCACTGGCCATGCTTTCGGGTTGGCGGGCAGATCCTTACAAGGGTCTCATGTACCGCCGACACCGCCCGCGCGTTACGTTCCGCGCGGGCGGAGCACCAGGTCAGAGCCGGGGCCGGGGCATTCCCACGGCCGTGTCGGGCGGGCTCAGGACGGCTTGTAGTCCTTGCCCAGCGTCACCACGATGTCCGCGTTCACCGCGTTCTCGGCCTTCTTCACCGCCGCCTCCGGCAGCCCCAGCGTCTTGGCGACGCCGACGGCCCGGTCCCGCTGCGCGTCGTCCTGGTAGGTGATCTGCGAGGCGGGCGCCGTCCGGTCGGCCTTGCCGCCGTCCACGAAGGCGTAGCCGCCGTTGAGCAGGGCAGCCTTCGCCGCGACCTGCGCCTTCTCGTCACCGGTGGCGTCCTTGAGGCCCACCCGAGGGGCGGCGCCGGGCTGGGCGGCCGTGAAGGAGCCGCCGAGGAGCTCCTTGACGACCCGCTTGTTGGCGTCGTCGGTGAGGCCGCCGTCCGGCTTCACGGAGAGCACCTCGGTGCGGTAGGCGCCCACCTTGGCGTGCTCGCCGATGCGCGACAGCAGGGCGCCGAGGCTCTGCGCGTCCAGGCCCGGGTCCAGGATCTGGCCCATGCTCTCGACGGTCGTGGCCGCCGCCTTCGGGTCACCGGGGATCTTGCGCAGCACGGCGTACAGCACCTTGCCGGTGCGCTCCAGCTGCTTGGCCTCCGGCTCGCCCTGGGCCCGGTGGGTGGCGTACGCGACGGCCATCGCGCCGGTCAGGGACTGCTTGGGGCCCTGGCCCACGGCGGGGGCCTTGGCCTGGTCGTCGGCCGGGACCGCCGTGTCCGTGTCCACCTCGATGCCGCCGACCAGGTCGACGAGGCGTTCCAGGAAGGGGGTGTCCAGTCGCCAGGTGCCGCCGATGTGGGTGCCGAGCACGGTGTCGAGGGCTTCGCGGGTGCCGAGGCTGCCGTCCTCGACCGATTTGCCGAGGGAGGTTCCGGTGCCGTCCTCCTTGGCGACGCCGAGGGTGTTGGGGAGCAGGACGGTGGCGCCCTGCTTCGCGGTGACGTTGTCCACGAGGAGGACGGTCGAGCTGCCGCCGCGCTTGGTGTTGCGGAGGTGGACGACGATCATGTCGCGCTTCTGCGCCCCGGTGGCGGCCGCGGCGGCCTTCTTCTGCCCGGGGCCGTCGAGGAAGGGCAGCTTGCCCGCGTACCAGAGGTAGCCGAGGCCGCAGACGACGAACAGGGCCAGGACGACGATCAGCGCGACCACCCGGTTGCGGCCGCGGCGGCGGGCCTCCTCGCGGCGCTCGGTGCGGCTCTCCGTGAAGGCGAGCCAGTCGATGACGTCCTCGGAGTCGTCGTCCTGCTGTTCGATGAAGGCGAACTGCTCGGTGTGGTAGCCGGCGGCCGCCTCCGGGTCCGCGGCGGCCTCCCGGCGCGGCGCGGGCACGGACCGCGGCTCCGGCCCCCCTTGGGCCTGGGGGGCCTGCGGGGCCTGCTCGGCGGCCGGCTCGGCGTGCTGCTGCGGGATCCACTGCCGGTCCTGCCGGGTGTCGTACCCGTAGGAAGGGTCCTGGGGCGGGGCTGCCTGGGGCTGGGGAGACTGGGGGTACTCCTGCTGCGGCACGTGATACTGCTGCTGCCCCGGCGCCCCCTGGTCGTACGACTGCCCGTACGAGGGGTCGTACGTCTGCCCGTACGCCTGCTCGTACTGCTGCTCGTACCGCGGCGGGGCGGGCTGGACGGACTGCGCGGGCACCTGGCCGTACACCGGTCTGCCGTAAGGGTCGTAGCCGATGAGCTGCTGCCGGCCGGCGTACGGGTCGTACGGCTCCTGTGGGTCGTTCACCGCGGGGCCCCTCTCTCCGGAAGCTCAGGCTCCCCGGTACAGCTCACGCTTGTCGATGTAGCGCACCACACCGTCCGGCACCAGGTACCAGACGGGATCGCCCTGCGCGACGCGCGCACGGCAGCCGGTGGAGGAGATCGCCAGCGCGGGTACCTCGACCAGCGAGACCCCGCCCTCGGGCAGGCCGTCGTCGGTGAGCACGTGGCCGGGCCGGGTCACTCCGATGAAGTGGGCGAGGGAGAACAGCTCGTCGGCGTTGCGCCAGGTCAGGATCTGCGCGAGGGCGTCGGCGCCGGTGATGAAGAAGAGGTCGGCGTCGGCGTTGAGCGCGCTCAGGTCCCGCAGGGTGTCGATCGTGTACGTCGGACCGCCGCGGTCGATGTCGATGCGGCTCACCGAGAACTGCGGGTTCGAGGCCGTCGCGATGACCGTCATCAGGTAGCGGTCCTCCGCGGGGGACACGGCCCGCTGCGACTTCTGCCACGGCTCGCCCGTCGGCACGAAGACCACCTCGTCGAGGTGGAAAAGGGCGGCCACTTCACTGGCGGCCACCAGGTGTCCGTGGTGGATCGGGTCGAACGTCCCGCCCATGACGCCGAGCCGGCGCTTGACCGGGCCCGTAGGCACTTCCTGCTCTCCCATGAGCGCAGAGCCTACTGGCCCGGTGGCACGTCCACGGCGGCCGGACCGGAACCCGAGCCGGGTCTAGCGGTCGCGGTTGAGGCGGGTGGTCACCCACAGCATCAGCAGCAGGATGCAGAAGGCGCCGCCGCCGGTCAGGTAGGGGCTCAGGCTGTCGTGGTTGCCGCCGTGCTGCTCGCCGCCCTCCGCAGCGAGAACGACCAGGTTGTGGGCGGTGGTGGAGAGGCTCATCAGGCATGTACCTATCGAGTCGGGAGCGGGCGGAGACTTCGCTCACATCGTATGCGGGGGCGCGGGGCACGCTCACGCCGACTCAGGCGTTGGAGAGTATGGACGTGAGGCAGCAGAGCCGATCGAGGGGGAGGGCGCTATGACGGACATCGGATTCGACAAGGGACCGGCACGCAACCGCAGGAGGTTCCCGGGCATTTCCTCGCGGGCGTACGAGCACCCCGCGGACCGCTCGGCCCTGGTGGCGCTGCGCAAGCTGAGCGGTTTCGACACGGTGTTCAAGGCGCTGAGCGGGCTGCTCCCGGAGCGCAGCCTGCGACTGCTGTTCCTGTCGGACTCGGTGCGCGTGGGCGAGACGCAGTTCCCCCACCTGCACGAGATGCTGCGCGACGCCTGTTACATCCTGGACCTGGAGCGGGTCCCGCTGATGTACGTGCAGCAGGATCCGCGGCCCAACGCCATGTGCATCGGGCTGGACGAGCCGATCATCGTCGTGACGACGGCGCTGGTGGAGCTGCTCGACGAGGAGGAGATGCGGGCGGTGATCGGCCACGAGGTGGGCCACGCGCTGTCCGGGCACGCCGTGTACCGCACGGTCCTGCTCTTCCTGACGAACCTCGCCCTGAAGGTGGCGTGGATCCCGCTGGGGACCGTCGCGATCACGGCGATAGTGACCGCGCTGCGGGAGTGGTTCCGCAAGTCGGAGCTCTCCGCGGACCGGGCCGGACTGCTGGTGGGACAGGACCTCAACGCCTCGATGCGGGGCCTGATGAAGCTCGCCGGCGGGAACCACCTGCACGAGATGAACGTGGACGCCTTCCTCGCCCAGGCCGAGGAGTACGAGGCGGGCGGGGACCTGCGCGACTCCGTCCTGAAGATCCTCAACATGCTGCCGCGGACGCACCCCTTCACCACGGTCCGGGCGGCCGAGCTGAAGAAGTGGTCCCAGAACCGGGACTACCAGCGGATCATGGACGGCCACTACCCGCGGCGCGAGGAGGACAAGGACACCTCGGTGACCGACTCCTTCCGCCAGTCCGCCTCCCACTACGCGGACTCCGTGCGCAGCAGCAAGGATCCGCTGATGAAGCTGGTCGGCGACATAGCGGGCGGCGCGGGCGACCTCGGCGGCAAGCTGCGCGACCGGTTCACCGGGGCCGCGGGAGGCGGCGGGTCCGCCGGATCCGGCCGCTCCGAGGGCAAGGACGCCGAGGGCCCCGGCGGGGCTACGAACCAGGGCTGACGGAGGCCGCCTCCCCCGGCGGCGCCGGGTCCCGGGTCGCGGGTGCGGGGCGCAGCGCGGCCGGGCTCGCGGGGGCCCGGGCCTCCGGATCCTGGGTCACCTGATCCTGGGGCGCGGGGGCTTGGGTCGCGGGGGCCTGGGCCCCGGGATCCGAGGTCGCCGGGTCCGTGCTCGCCGGGGGCTGGGCCAGGACGCCGCAGAGCCCGGCGGTCCGCCTCGGGTGACCGCCGGCGTACGGATCGCTCGCGGGCGGGCCGACGGTGGTGGGACCGGCCCCGGCCGGCAGCGGGCGGAAGCCCTCCGCGGGCTCGGTGGCGCAGTCCTGCGGCCCGGCCATCACGTACGCCGACACCAGCTCGGTCCGGCCCGTCGTGAGGTCCTCCCGGTCGAAGCGCATCCGCAACTCGCGGCGGACGGTGAACAGCGAGGCCCCGTCGGCGGCGGTCGGCGGGCCGGTGGCCGGGCGGACGGCGTACACGAAGGTGTGGTCGCTGGTGACCTCCAGCACCTCCGGGCTCAGCTCCTCGTAGGTGAGGGTGCCGCTGACCCGGACGCGGGAGTCGGCCACGACGGCCGTGTGCGGGTCGAAGCGGACCAGCCAGCCGGTGGCGGCGTGCCGGCCGTCGCCGGAGGGCGAGGCCATGCTCTCGTCGAACTGCGCGAGCTGGCCGGGGTCCAGCAGGACCCGCACGGGCCGGGAGGCGTTCCCGGCGAGCACGTCCGGGTCGAGGGAGGACTGCACCAGGTAGTCCTTGGCGATGGACAGGGCGGCGACGACCTGGCTCTCGGTGAAGTGGTGGGTGCGGCGCGCGGCCGGCAAGGTGATCCCGGCCGCCCCGACCCGGTACTCGGCCGCGGGGCCGCTCGCGTAGAGGTCCGCGGGCCGGCCCCCCGGTACGGCCGCGGCCGGCGCCAGGGGGACGACGGTGCTGCTCAGCGGCTCGGTGTTGCCGCCCGCCGGAGGGACGTAGGGGTTGCGCAGGCCCATGTAGACGGCGACCGCGAAGGCCGTGGCGATGAGCAGCACGAGCAGCATGCCCTGTCGGGCGCCGCGCCCCGGGGTGCCGTTGCCGTGCCCGGAGCCGGCTCCGGACCAGATGGACCGGCTGCGGACGGCCCGGGCGTGCCCGCCCATGCGTTCCCGGGCGGAGAACTCCTGGAGCCGGGCAGCGCGGACGAAGTCCTCGTCGAACACCACCGACCGGTACTCGTCCGGACGCAGTTCGTCGTCACCCTCGCCGATGCCCTCGGGGGTGCCGCCTGGTGGATCTCCTGGTACGGCCATCGCTTCTCCCCGCTGTCCCCGCTTCAGAGAAGCCCCCAGCTCCGGAACGGGCGAGTGGGGTCGTACCTTCAGGGTTGGCGGCCGACGGGGTACGTAAACGCGCCGACCCCGGTGACTTCCCCGAGCGGCGTACTGGCGGGAGCGGGGGCGGGGTCCGCCTCGCCGGCGGCGCTGCGGTAGACCGCGCTGAAGGCCAGGGCGACCATGCCGAGCCCCATCACGACGGCGAGCACCCAGGCGACGGGGCGCAGCCAGGGCGCCCGGCCGCGGTAGGGGCGCAGGCTGCCGCCGTAGACCCCGTACGGGCCTTCCGCGTAGCCGTAGCCGTAGTGGCCGGGCTCCCATCCGGGGTCGTCGATCCCGTACCCGTCGGGATGGCCGTAGTCGTCCTCGCCGGCCCAGCCCCCGGCGACGCGGGCGGCTTCGGCGTCGGCGCGCGCCCGGTCGGCGGCGCGCTGGCGCTCGGCCGCGCTCGGTTCATGGATCTCGGCGTTCCGGACGAAGGCCTCGTCGAACACCACGGAGGCGAAGTCCTGATCCGCGCCTCCGCGGTCGTCGTCGGGCTCCCCGTCGTCCGGGAACGGCTTGCCCCCCACGTCGTCCGGCACGGGACCAGCGTAGACCTGGGGGGCTGCTTTGGGCAGGGTGTAAGCCGGAATCCGGCCACACCGTGTTCTCGGGCCGGTTACCGGACGTGACCGTCGCCGGTGACGATGTACTTGGTGGAGGTCAGTTCCGGGAGCCCCATCGGGCCCCGGGCGTGCAGCTTCTGGGTGGAGATGCCGATCTCGGCGCCGAAACCGAACTGACCACCGTCGGTGAAGCGGGTGGAGGCGTTCACGGCGACCGTGGTGGAGTCGACCAGCTGGGTGAAGCGGCGCGCGGCGGCCTGCGAGGTGGTGACGATCGCCTCGGTGTGGCCGGAGGTCCAGCGGCGGATGTGGGTGACGGCGTCGTCGAGGGAGTCCACGACGGCGGCGGCGATGTCGTAGGACAGGTACTCGGCGGCCCAGTCCTCGTCGGTCGCGGGGAGGGCGGTGACCTTGGACTCCTCGGCGTACGAGAGCACCTCGGCGTCTCCGTGCACGGTCACCCCGGCGTCCGCGAGGGCGTCCAGCGCGAGCGGGAGGAAGGCCGCGGCGATGTCGCGGTGCACGAGCAGGGTCTCGGCGGAGTTGCAGACGGAGGGCCGCTGGGCCTTGGAGTTGACGAGGATGTCCACGGCCATGGCGAGGTCGGCCTGGGCGTCGACGTAGACGTGGCAGTTTCCGGTACCGGTCTCGATGACCGGAACGGTGGACTCCTCGACGACGGTCTTGATGAGGGAGGCGCCGCCGCGCGGGATGAGCACGTCGACGAGGCCGCGGGCGCGCATCAGCTCACGGACGGAGTCACGGGACTCGCCGGGGACGAGCTGGATCGCGTCGGCGGGCAGGCCGGCGCTCTCGATCGCGTCGCGGAGGATGGCGACGAGGGCCACGTTGGAGGCGTAGGCGGAGGAACTGCCGCGCAGGAGCACCGCGTTGCCGGACTTGAGGCAGAGGGCGGCGGCGTCCACGGTGACGTTGGGGCGGGCCTCGTAGATGATGCCGACGACGCCGAGGGGGACGCGGATCTGGCGGAGGTCGATGCCGTTGGGGAGGGTCGAGCCGCGGACGACCTCGCCGACGGGGTCGGGGAGGGCCGCGACGTCACGGACGTCGGAGGCGATGGCGGCGACGCGCTCGGGGGTGAGGGTGAGGCGGTCGATGACGGTCTCACTGGTGCCGGCGGCGCGGGCCTTGTCGGTGTCGACGGCGTTGGCGGTGACGATCTCGGCCGTACGGGCCTCCAGCGCGTCCGCGATCGCCAGCAGGGCCGCGTCCTTGGCGGACCGCGGGAGTGGGGCGATCGCCGCGGCGGCGGTGCGGGCGGCTCGCGCGGTGGCGAGGACGGGCGAGGTGGCGGTGGCGTCGTCGAGCGAGGTCATGCGGCCCAGGGTAGTCCCAGGCCGGCGTCGCGCGGCCGCGGTTCCACCCCGCGAGACGCCGCGCCGGGCGGGCCCCTGGCTCGCGCCGGTGGGGCGGAGTGCGGCCGTCGTCCGGGGGTGCGGTGCCGCTGCGCGGGGCTTGCTCCCTACCCGCCCTTCCACCGTTCCCGCCTCAGGCGCCGGCGCGGCTGGGGACCCGGACGCGGCCCGAACCCGTGCCGGGTGCGGCTCCCTGCACGGCGCTCCGCGCCCGCGCCTCAAGCGCCGGCGGGGGGCACCTCCCAGCGGTGGCTGGGGGAGTGTGAGGCGCGGGGGTCCGGGGGCGGAGCCCCCGAAGGGTCCGGGCGGAGCCCGGGGAACGGTGGAAGGGCGGGTAGGGGACCAGCCCCGCGCAGCGGCCCGCCACCCACCCGCACCCGGCATCGCCTCTTCCCCGCCCGACCAGGGCAGAGGCACGGGCACCGCCCGGCCCGCCAGCCAAGGCAGAGGCACGGGCCCCTCCCCGCCCGACCAGGGCAGAGGCACGGGCACCGCACCCGCCCGGCCAGGGCAGAGGCACGGCCCCGCACCCCGCCCGGCCAGGGCACGGGCACTCCCCCGCACCGCCCCCGGAGCCCGTCGGCGTCCAGCATGCGCGGCCCCGCTAGTACGGGTGCACGCCCACCGGGTGGGCCGGCGGGGGGCCGTAGCCCTCCGCAACGCGCTGGTGGTAGGTGGGGCGGTCGATGACCTCCAGGCCGACGATCTCCCACGGCGGCAACTGCGCCGTGGAGCGGTGCTCGCCCCAGAGCCTCAGCGCGACGGCGGCCGCGTCGTGGAGGTCGCGGGCCTCCTCCCAGTACCGGATCTCCGCGTGGTCGTCGGCGTACCGGCTGGTCAGCAGGAAGGGGTGGTCGTGCGCGAGCTGCTCCAGCCCGCGCCGGACCTCGGACAGCGGCGCCGGCTTGCCGGAGACGCTCAGGGTGATGTGCCACAGGCGGGAGGCGTCCCGCTCGGCCCCGCCACCGTCCGCGTGCGCGTCCCCGTCCCCGCCCTCGTGCCGGTCCCCCGTGCCGACGCTGGTCAGCGCTCGTCTCACCAGCCGCCTCCTGTCTGCGCTACGCGTGTCCGCCCCCCACAGTTGACCAGTCCCCGGCCCCCCGCGCGGCGGTTTTGCCGAACCTCAGCCCTGGAGCAGGACCAGATCGTCGCGGTGGACGACCTCCCGTTCGTACGCCGGTCCGAGCTCGCGCGCCAGGTCCCGGGTGGACCGGCCGAGCAGCTGCGGAAGTTCCTTCGCGTCGAAGTTGACGAGCCCCCGGGCGACGGCGCGGCCGTCGGCGGAGCGCAGCTCGACGGGGTCTCCGGCGACGAAGTCGCCCTCGACGGCGGCGATCCCGGCGGCCAGCAGCGAGCTGCCGCGTTCGGTGACGGCGCGCACGGCGCCGTCGTCCAGGACGAGGTGCCCCTGCGGGGTCGACGCGTGCTGGAGCCACAGCAGCCGGTCGGCGGAGCGGCGGCCTGTGGCGTGGAAGTGGGTGCCGGTCGGGCGTCCGGTCAGGGCGTCGGCGGCCTGGCTGGCGGAGGTGAGGACGACGGGGATCCCGGCGGCGGCCGCGATCCGGGCGGCTTCGACCTTGGTGACCATGCCGCCGGTGCCGACTCCGGCCTTGCCCGCGCTGCCGATGGAGACGTGGGCGATGTCCTCGGGGCCGCGCACCTCGTCGATGCGGGTGGTCCCGGGCAGGGACGGGTCCCCGTCGTAGAGGCCGTCGACGTCGGAGAGCAGGACGAGGAGGTCGGCGCGGACGAGGTGGGCCACCAGGGCCGCCAGCCGGTCGTTGTCGCCGAAGCGGATCTCGTCCGTGGCGACGGTGTCGTTCTCGTTGACGACGGGCAGGGCGCCCATGGCGAGGAGCTGGTCCAGGGTCCGGTAGGCGTTGCGGTAGTGCGCGCGCCGGCTGGTGTCGTCGGTGGTGAGCAGGACCTGGCCGACGCGGATGCCGTAGCGGGCGAAGGAGGCGGTGTACCGGGCGACGAGGAGGCCCTGGCCGACGCTGGCGGCTGCCTGCTGGCGGGCCAGGTCCTTGGGACGGCGGGCCAGGCCGAGCGGGGAGAGTCCGGCGGCGATGGCGCCGGAGGAGACCAGGACGATCTCCTTCTCGCCGCCGCTGCGGGCCTTGGCCAGTACGTCGACCAGCGCGTCCACCCGGTCGGCGTCGAGTCCGCCCGCCGCGGTGGTCAGGGAGGAGGAGCCGACCTTGACCACGATCCTGCGGGCGTCCACGACACCTTGCCTAGCCGTTGACACGTGTTTCCCCTCACAACCGACCGATCCGTTCGACCGGCCCAATCTACGGGGTGGCGCCGCCGGGGCGCCCGCCGGTTTCAGACCGTGGACGAGGACCGCTCCGGCTCGGCTCCGGTCTGCTCCGCGGCCCCCGCGCCCGTCCCCGGGATGAGGATCTTGCGCGAGAGCAGGAAGGTGAACGGGATGGCCACGACGGCCGCGACCAGCGGCGCGATGCGGGTGTCCATCCCGGCCCAGGTGACCAGGGCGTACAGACCGACCGACTGGATCACGTAGTTCGTGACGTTGGTCAGCGGAAAGAGCAGGAACTTCTTCCAGGTGGGCCGGGTGCGGTAGGTGAAGTAGGTGTTCATGAAGAACGACCCGATCATCGACAGCACGAAGGCCAGCGTGTACGCGGCGAAGTACGGCATCCACGGGTGCAGCAGCAGGTAGAGGGCGAAGAAGGTTCCGGTGTTGACCCCGCCGACGAGGGCGAAGCGGAAGATCTGCCCGAACTGTTCGCGGCGGCCGCGCGCGGGAGGGGACGCGGAACGGGAGGCGGAAGGGGAAGGGGAGGCGGTCATCGGCGGCTGCGCTCCACGATCACGGATTCGGAGGCCTCGGGCATCCGTTCGGCGGTCACGCCGTGGGCTTCCTTGACCAGGAAGTGCGGGCGGCGCTTGGTCTCGTAGTAGATGCGGCCGATGTACTCGCCGATCAGTCCCAGCATGATCATCTGAACGCCGCCGATGCCGGCGATCATCGCGACGAGGGTGACGTAACCCGGCGAGTCGATGCCGTTCGTGATCGCCATCGCGGTGATCCACAGCGCGTACAGGACCGTCAGCCCGACCAGCGACACGCCCAGCCAGATGCCGATGCGCAGGGGCCGGTTGTTGAAGGAGATCAGCCCGTCCATGCCGTAGTTCAGCAGGGAGCCGAACTTCCACTTGGTCTCGCCGGCCTCGCGCTGGGCGTTGCGGTAGTCGAAGTGGACGGTGTCGAAGCCGATCCAGGAGAAGAGGCCCTTGGAGAAGCGGTTGTACTCCGGGAGCGCCAGCAGGGCGTCGACGGCCGGGCGCGAGAGCAGCCGGAAGTCGCCGACCCCGTCGGCGAGCTCCACGTCGACCCAGCGGTTGACCCCGCGGTAGTAGAGGCGGCTGAGCGCCGAGCGGACCTTCTTGTCGCCCTCGCGGGTGCGCCGGGCGATGACCTGGTCGTGGCCCTGCCGGTAGTGCTCCAGCATGGTGGCGATCAGCTCCGGCGGGTGCTGGAGGTCGGCGTCCATGATGACCACGGCGTCGCCGGTGGCCTCCTTCAGCCCGGCGAGCATGCCCGCCTCCTTGCCGAAGTTCCGGCTGAAGGACACGTACCGGGTCTGGTCCCCGTACGCCGCGGCGATCGTGCGGAGCTTTCCGAGGGTCCCGTCACGACTGCCGTCGTCGACGTAGCAGACCTCGTACTCCACGGGCAGGGCGTCCAGGACCCTGCGGATCTCTGCGTCGAAGCTGTCGATCACGGCTTCTTCGTTGTAGCAAGGGACAACTACGGACAGCTTGGTCATGGACACTTCCTGCTGGCTCCGAACGGGTGATTGTCGGCGACCGGACCCGCCACTCACCTCTCCTTAGAAGTATGCACGCCGGACGTCGGCCTGCCTGAGTCGCGTGCGGCACACGGTAGCTTTGAGTGGATAAGCGGAATGGAACGAAGGGATCGAGGTGCACGTGCCTGACGTCTCCGTGGTCGTCATCGTCTACAACGACGCAGAGCGTCTGCCGACAGCCGTCCAGTCGGTTTTGGACCAGACCCTGCGAGGGGTCGAAGTCGTGATCGTGGACGACTGCAGCAAGGACCGGTCGTACGAGATCGCCCAGGAGCTGGCGGCGGCGCATCCGGACAGGGTGCGCGCCTTCAGGCTGCCCGAGAACAGCGGCGGCTGCGGCGCGCCCCGCAACCACGGGATCCGGCAGACCACCGGCCGGTACGTCATGTTCCTGGACAGCGACGACGTACTGGAACGCAACGCCTGCCGGAACATGCTGGCCGCCGCCGAGCGCACCGGGGCCGACCTGGTGTCGGGCATGTGCGTGCGCGTGCACCTCGACAACCGCTGGAACAAGACCACCGAGTGGTACCCGTGGATCTACGCGCGCACCCGCACGCTGGACTCCATCACCGAGTACCCGGACCTGCTGGTCTACGACACCCTCTCCACGAACAAGTGCTACCGGCGCGAGTTCCTGCTGGAGCAGGGCCTGGAGTTCCCGGTCGGCATCCACTACGAGGACCTGCTGTTCTCGGCGCAGGCGTACGTCGCCGCCCGCCGCATCACGCTGATCCCCAACCACGTGTACTTCTGGAACGTGGTCGAGAAGGCCTCCGCGCTGTCGATCAGCAACCGGCGCCACGAGATCGCGAACTTCATCCACCGGATGGAGATCCACCGCCGCGTGGACGAGCTGCTGGCCGCCAAGGGGCACACGGCCATCAAGTCGGCGAAGGACGCCAAGTTCCTCAAGCACGACCTGGTGCTCCACCTGCGCGACCTGCCCCTGCTGGGCGACGCCTACCGCCAGGAATTCGCCCGGCTCGCCAACGGCTACCTGGCCGGCATCGACCCGGCCGCGTACGAGAACGTCACGCACCTCCAGGCCATCTGCGCCTACCTGCTGGGCAAGGAGGACTGGGACAACCTCCTCCCGGCCGCCGACGCGATGACCAACAAGGGCCGGCTGTGCTCCCCCCTCGCCGAGCGCGACGGCCGCGTCTACTGGTGCGCGCAGCACATCGACGACCCGGCCGACGACGAGGGCCGCCGCATACTGGACGTCACCGACCAGGGCTACCACACCGCCCCGCTGTCCTCGCTGGCCCTGGGCAACCGGCTGACCTCGTACGAGGACGACGGCCGCGGCACCGTCACCCTCGCGGGCCGGATCGTGAACCCGCTGGGCCGGATCAAGGCCGACACCCCGCTGAAGGCCACCCTGGAGTTCCGGGCCCGGCGCCAGATCGGGGTGCGCTCGTTCACTTTCCCGGTCACGACCGTGCGCCACGCCGGTGACACGATCGAGTGGAGCACCACGGCCGACGTGGCCTCGACGGTCCGCCCCCTCGGCATCATCGACGCCGTCTGGGACGTCCGGCTGAAGCTGACGGCCGGCGGTGACCGGATCACCACCCGCGTCTCGGTCGGCGGCGTCGACCTGGAGTCCGCGGCCCGGCTGCGGGTGCGTCCGCGCCTGACCCGCCTGGTCTCCGACCGCTTCGAGCCGGAGATGACCAAGAAGGGCAACCTCTCCTACGTCCTGACCGCCGAGGGCCGCGCCGCGGTCCGCACCCAGACACTGCTCAACAACGCCATGCACGGCAAGGCCGCCGGCGTCGTCAAGCGCAGCCTGCGCCGGGCCCTGAAGGCCCGCCGCAACATCGGTTCGGGCGAGCAGAAGGTCAAGCTCTACCACGAGGTCTTCTCGAAGCTGCCGGTCAAGAAGGGCACCGTCGTCTTCGAGAGCCACATGGGCAAGCAGTACAGCGACAGCCCGAAGGCGATCTACGAGGAGATGGTGCGCCAGGGCGTGCCCTTCGAGGCGATCTGGTCCTACGCGGGCGGCAAGCCCACCGGCTTCCCCCAGGAGGCCACCCTGGTGCGGCGCTGGAGCTGGGCGTACCTGCGGGCGCTGGCCCAGGCCGAGTACTGGGTCGACAACCAGGGCTTCCCGCTGGCCCTGGCCAAGCGCCCCGGGACCACGTACATCCAGACCTGGCACGGCTCCGCGCTCAAGCGGATGGGGTTCCACGAGCCCCGCACCAAGGCGCAGGGCAAGGCGGGCCAGGACCGCTTCCAGGCGGCCGTCAACCGCTTCGACCACTTCCTGATCCGCTCCGAGCACGACGTCCGCACCCTGGCCAGGGGCTTCCGGCTGCGCGACGAGGTGCTGCTGCGCACCGGCTACCCGCGCAACGACGCCCTGGTCGAGGCGCACCGCGCGGAGGCGCAGAGCGGGGAGCGGGTGCGCGGGCCGCTCGCGGCCGAGCTGGGCATCGACGCAGAAAAAAAGGTGCTGCTGTACGCCCCGACGTTCCGGGCGAACGCGGACGGCACGGTGGAGGGCTTCGAGTTCCCCTTCGACGTGGAGGAGTTCGCGGACCGGCTCGGTGACCGCTTCACCCTGCTGGTGCGCACCCACTACCTCAACAGCGTCTCGCTGCCGCCGTCGGTGGCGGGCCGCGTCGTGGACGTGTCCCGGTACCACGACATCACCCCGCTGCTGGCGCTCGCCGACGGACTGATCACGGACTACTCCTCCGTGATGTTCGACTACGCGGTGCTGGACCGGCCGATGCTGTTCTTCGCGTACGACTACGAGAAGTACGCGACGGACATCCGCGGCACCTACTTCGACCTCAAGGAGAAGGCGCCGGGCCCCGTGGTGGCCACGGCCGACGAGCTGATGCAGGCCGTCGGTGCCTTCGACGAGGCGGACGCCAAGTACGCGGAGGCCCGGCAGCGCTTCCTCAGCGAGTTCGGCGAGTACGACCGCGGGGACGCCGCCCGCCAGATCGTCGAGAAGTTCTTCACCAGGAGCGGCAAGTGAGCCAGCAGACCGCCACCGAGGGCGGCCGCGACGTCTTCCTCGTCTCCAACAGCGTGGACGAGCTCGGCGGCGTGACCACCTGGTCCCACCAGATGGCCCGGCTGCTGAGCGGGCGCGGCCATCGCGTGCACGTCGTGGGCATCGCGCCGGTCGCCGAGGAGATCCGGCAGAAGCTGCCGGACGACCTCCCGTACGAGATGACCACGCTCTACGCGACCCACCCGCCCAAGGCCCGCCGGCTGCACGGCGTCAAGGGCCGCCTCAACGCCCCCGAGCGGCGCCGCCAGGCGGCCCGGCGGGCGCAGATGCGGGCCAAGGCGGACACGCTGAGCGCGATGTTCCGGGCGGCGCGGCCGGGCGCCGTGGTGATCGTCACACAGGTCTGGGCGATGGAGTGGGTGTCCCTCGCCGACACCAAGGGGCTCTCGGTCATCGGCATGAGCCACGAGTCGTTCGAGGCGAGCAACAAGTCGACCCGGGGCGAGCGGGTGCGCCGCTTCTACTCCGAGGCCGACCGGCTCCTGGTGCTCACCCCCGAGGACGCGGACCTGTGGATCCGGGCGGGCATGGAGAACGTCGACAGCATGCCGAACCCGCTGCCGTTCATGCCGCCGGCCCCCGCCCCGCGGACGGAGAAGGTGGTCGCGAGCGTCGGCCGCCTCGCGTTCGAGAAGGGCATGGACCTGCTGCTCGACGCGTGGGCGGACGCCGTGCCGCGCCACCCCGACTGGACCCTGCGGATCTACGGGGCGGGCAGCGAGGAGGCCGGTCTGCGCAGGCACTGCACCGAGCTGGGCCTCGACGAGTCGGTGGAGTGGATGGGCAGCACCTCCGACGTGCTGGGCGCCCTGCGCGAGGCCTCCGTCTTCGCCCAGGCCTCCCGTGCGGAGGGGTTCCCGATCACCCTGCTGGAGGCCATGGCGGCGGGTCTGCCCGTGGCCGCGTTCGACTGCGCGCCGGGCGTCCGGGAGATCGTGCGGCACGGTGAGGACGGGCTGCTGGCCCGTCTCGGCAACACCATGGAACTGGCGGCGCACCTGGACGTGCTGATGGCGGACGCCGCCCTGCGCGACCGGCTCGGCGACGCGGGCTTCCAGCACGTGCGGCGCTACTCCAGCGAGGAGATCACCGACCGGTGGGAAGAGCTGTTCGCGTTCCTGGAGCGCTGAGCCGCCGCTGATCCCGCGCAGAGCCGCCCGCCCCGGATCCGATCCGGGGCGGGCGGCCGCGTACGGGGGTGACCGGGCCGGCTCAGACCGTGTGGAGGTCCTTGTGCGCGGTGGCGGCGGCCGCGCGGTTGGCCTGCCAGCCCACCCAGGCCGAGGTGACCATCTCGCGGACGTCGTGCCGCGCCTTCCAGCCCAGCTCGGCCGCGATCCGGTCGGCCGAGGCCACCACCTTCGCGGGGTCGCCGGGGCGGCGCGGGGTGACGGTGGGGGCGTAGGTGTGGCCGGTGCCCGCGTTCAGCAGCTCGACCATCTCCTTGACGGAGACGCCCTCGCCGCGCCCGATGTTGACCGTCAGGTCCTTGTGGTCCCCGGCCGCGGCCCACTCGGCGAGGCGGCGGGCCGCCACCACGTGGGCGTCCGCGAGGTCCTCGACGTGGATGTAGTCGCGGATGCAGGTGCCGTCCGGGGTCGGGTAGTCGTCGCCGAAGATCCGCGCGCCCTCGCCGGCCTCGTAGCGTTCGAAGACCATCGGGACGAGGTTGAAGACGCCGGTGTCCGCGAGCTCCGGGGCGGCCGCTCCCGCCACGTTGAAGTAGCGCAGGCAGGCGGTGGAGATCCCGTGCGCCTTGCCGGCGGCCCGGACGAGCCACTCCCCGGCCAGCTTGGTCTCGCCGTACGGGCTGAGCGGGGCGCAGGGGGTCTCCTCGGTGACCAGGTCCACGTCGGGCATGCCGTAGACCGAGGCGGAGGAGGAGAAGAGGAAGTTGCGGATCCCGGCGGCGGCGACGGCCTGGAGCAGGACCGTGAGGCCGTGGACGTTCTCGTGGTAGTAGTACAGCGGCTTCTCGACGGACTCGCCGACCTGCTTCTTGCCCGCGAGGTGCACCACTCCGGTGATCCGGTGGTCGGCGATGGCCCGGTCGAGGGCGAGGCGGTCCAGCACCGAGGCGGTCACCAGCGGAACGCCCTCCGGGACGCGGTGCTCGTTGCCCGTCGAGAGGTCGTCGAAGACCACGACCTTCTCGCCCGCGCGCAGCATCGCCCGGACGACGTGTGAGCCGATGTAGCCGGCTCCACCGGTGATGAGGAAAGTCATGCGTATCTCCCGAGCTCTAGCGTGACCTGCGCGTGCGGGCGCGGTCGAGGCGGTTGCGTACGAAGGTCAGCGCGCCCCCGGCACCGGGCGCGAGGCGCAGGGCCAGCGCTCCGGCGGCCGTGCGGTAGGGCTGCGCCAGCAGAACACCGTACCGGCTGCTGGGCAGGGCCCGGCGCCGGAGCAGTCCGCCGAGGGGGCGCAGCGAGGTGACCAGGGAGCTCCCGTCGCCGCACTCCACGCCCGCCCGGACGTCCCAGGCCTGCATCCCGCGCAGCCCGCGGCGGCGCCCCGTGGCTGCCAGCGCGGGCAGCCGGAAGGGCACCTCGGCGCTCCAGCCGTCCCCGTCGGGGGCGGTCCGCAGCTCCACGGGGCGCGTGGCGACGGCGGCGCCGCCCGCCCGGGGCAGGAAGTCCAGCCGGACGGTGCGCGGGCCGGCCCCGGCGAGGCGGCCGTACAGGTCGCGCACCCGGATCCGGACCGCCCCGCGCCCGGCGGGTTCGGCGTCGACGGTGACGGGCAGCTCCGCGAGGGGCAGGCCGTCGAGCCCGTCCAGCGGCACCGGCAGCTCCGCGCTCCACACCGGCCCGCCGTCGCCACCGGTGGCGTACGGGGGCAGCAGCCGGGGCGGCTCGGCGGCGAAGCGGACCAGCCGCTCCAGGTCCGCGGGCGGGGCCTCGCTCGCCAGCAGCACGCGCGCGGTCCAGCGGGCTCGGGCGGGGGCGGCCTCGATGTCGGCGTCCGCGAACCCGGTCAGGTAGTCGCGGGTCAGGGTCCACCAGGCGGCGCGGTGGCCGGGGTCCGAGCCCAGCTCGCGCAGGTACATGCGCAGGTCGTAGTCGAGGAACTTCGCCTGGCAGGCGCGGCCCAGCTCCGGGGAGGCCTCGGCGAGGGTCCCGGAGGCGACGGTGTGCGCGGCGATCCGCGAGCGCCAGTTGCCGACGTCGGCGCGGGCCAGGGAGATCGAGACCTGGGCGGCGCCGCGGCGCACGTGCCACACGTAGACCAGGTCGCCGACGACCGCGATGCGGGGGGCGGCCGCCAGGACGCGGGAGGTGAAGACGAAGTCCTCGTAGACGAAACGGCCGTCGGGGAAGCGGATCGCGTGCTTCTCCAGGAAGGCGCGCTCGTAGAGCTTGTTCACGCAGAGGGTGTCGCGCACCAGCTCGGGCCGGTCTGCGGGCCGCTCGACGACCTCACCGGGGGTGTACAGGCCGGGCATCCAGGGGACCTCGCGGCCCTCCGGCAGCTCGCGGCGCACGCACGAGCCGACCGTGACGGGGGCGCGGTGGGCGACGGCCGCCCGGACCAGGGCCTCGGCGGCGCCCGGCGGCAGGACGTCGTCGCTGTCCAGGAAGAGGACGTACGGCGCGCTCGCGGCCTCGATCCCGTCGTTGCGCGGGGTGCCGCAGCCTCCGCTGTTCTCCGTGCGGTGCACGACCTTCAGCCGGGGGTGCTCGGCGGCGAGGGCGTCGAGCACCCGCGCGGTCCCGTCCGAGGAGGCGTCGTCCACCGCGATGACCTCGGCGACCACCGGGCCCTGGGCGAGGGCCGAGGCCACGGCCTCGCCCACGAGCCCGGCGTCGTTGTACGCGATCACCACCACGGAGACGGCGGGGCCGCCCGTGGTGGTGTCACTGCTGGAATCACTGCTGCTCACCCGGAGGATCCTAGGCGAACGGCGTAAAGCGGAGTTCAACGGCGTGCGCGTCCCCCTAGAAGGGGCGGAACTCGTCGTACTCCTGCTGGGCGGAGTCGCCGCGCCGGGCTTCCTTCTCGCTGCGGCGCTGGGCGGCCGGACGCGGGGCGTCCATGCGGTGGTCCTCACCGCGACGGCCCAGCATCTCGGCGCCGGCCATCATGGTCGGCTCCCAGTCGAAGACGACGGCGTTCTCGTCGGAGCCGATGGCCACGCCGTCACCGGCGCGGGCGCCGGCCTTCTTCAGCGCTTCCTCGACGCCCAGGCGGTTGAGGCGGTCGGCGAGGTAGCCGACGGCCTCGTCGTTGTTGAAGTCGGTCTGGCGCACCCAGCGCTCCGGCTTCTCGCCGCGCACGTTGTAGACGTCCTCGACCTCGTCGTAGGTGACGGTGAAGCCGGCGTCGTCCACGGCCTTGGGCCGGATGACGATGCGGGTCGCCTCCTGCTTGGGCTTGCGGGCACGGGCCTTGGCGATGCCCTCGGCGAGGAAGAAGGAGAGCTCCTTCAGGCCCGTGCGGGCGACCGCGGAGACCTCGAAGACCTTGTAGCCGCGGGCCTCCAGGTCCGGGCGGACCATGTCGGCGAGCTCCTGGCCGTCGGGGATGTCGACCTTGTTGAGGACGACGAGGCGCGGACGCTTCTCCAGGCCGCCGCCGTAGAGCCGCAGCTCCTCCTCGATGACGTCGAGGTCGGCGATCGGGTCGCGGTCGGTCTCCAGCGTGGCGGTGTCCAGGACGTGCACGAGGACCGAGCAGCGCTCGACGTGGCGCAGGAACTCCAGGCCGAGGCCGCGGCCCTGGCTGGCGCCGGGGATCAGGCCCGGGACGTCGGCGATGGTGTAGACGGTCGAACCGGCCGTGACCACGCCCAGGTTCGGGACCAGGGTGGTGAAGGGATAGTCCGCGATCTTCGGCTTGGCCGAGGAGAGCACCGAGATCAGCGAGGACTTGCCGGCGCTCGGGAAGCCGACCAGCGCCACGTCGGCGACGGTCTTGAGCTCCAGGACGATGTCGCCGGTGGTGCCGGGAACGCCGAGCAGCGCGAAGCCGGGCGCCTTGCGGCGGGCGGAGGACAGCGCGGCGTTGCCGAGGCCGCCGCGGCCGCCCTCGGCGGCCACGTAGGTGGTGCCCTGGCCGACGAGGTCGGCGAGGACGTTGCCCTCCTTGTCGAGGACGACGGTGCCGTCCGGCACGGGCAGGACCAGGTCCTGGCCGTCCTTGCCGGAGCGGTTGCCGCCCTCGCCGGGCTTGCCGTTGGTGGCCTTGCGGTGGGGGCTGTGGTGGTAGTCCAGCAGGGTGGTGATCGCCTGCTCCACCACCAGGATGACGTCGCCGCCACGGCCGCCGTTGCCGCCGTCGGGACCGCCGAGCGGCTTGAACTTCTCCCGGTGAACGGAGGCGCAGCCGTGGCCCCCGTTACCCGCGGCGACGTGCAGCTCGACGCGGTCCACGAAGGTGGTCATGGGTGTTCCTCCAGATACATACGGGAATGTCCCGGGCAGGCCTTGCTGCCCATTAAACGTGTCTATGTGACAACGCGCCGAGGGCGGACCTCTCTTCCCGGCATGCGCCGGGAAGAGACGAGATCCGCCCTCGGGGTGTTACGAACGCTTGAGATTCAGCAGGAGCTGGATCAGGCGGCCGGAACGATGTTGACGACCTTGCGGCCACGGTGCGTGCCGAACTCGACCGAACCGGCCTGCAGCGCGAACAGCGTGTCGTCGCCGCCACGGCCCACACCCGAACCCGGGTGGAAGTGGGTGCCGCGCTGGCGAACGAGGATCTCACCAGCGGAAACGACCTGACCGCCGAAGCGCTTCACGCCGAGCCGCTGAGCATTGGAATCGCGCCCGTTCCGGGTGGACGATGCGCCCTTCTTGTGTGCCATGTCTCAGTCCCTCTTACTTCGCAGCCGTGGGGATACCGGTGACCTTGATCGCCGTGTACTGCTGGCGGTGACCCTGGCGACGGCGGTAGCCGGTCTTGTTCTTGTAGCGCAGGATGTCGATCTTGGCGCCCTTGTGGTGGTCCACGATCTCGGCCTGAACCTTGATCCCGGCCAGCACCCACGGGTCGCTGGTCACGGCGTCGCCGTCGACAACGAGCAGGGTCGAGAGCTCGACCGTGTCGCCAACCTTGGCAGTGGAAATCTTGTCAACCTCAACGATGTCGCCGACAGCAACCTTGTGCTGGCGACCACCGCTGCGCACGATGGCGTACACGCGGATCTCTCTCTCACTCGGGACGGATGCTCCTGAAGCCAGCCGCTCACGCGGGCCGGGGCCCACGGTGATCCGGAATTGGACGAGCGGCCTCTCCCGTGGCCCGGCCGCTTGCGCGGACGGTGCGGGAGGAAGGTGCTCAGGAGCGCGACGCACGCTGAACGGGTAATCGTTCAAGACACGCCGACGGTCTAGGTTACGGGGCCGGTTCCAGGGGGTCAAACCGGGCCCCGCGCGCCCGTGGGCCCCGCCGCTCGGCGGGGCCCACGGGTGTCACGCGGATCAGGCTTCGGCGGGAGCCGAGACGGACGGCGGGGTCTGCTGCTCCGCCGCCGCGGTCTTCTTCGTCGCCCGCTTCGCCACGGTCTTCTTGGCCGTCGCCTTCTTCGCGACGGTCTTCTTGGCGGCCGCCGCCTTCTTGGCCGGGGCCTTCTTCGCCGTGGTGGTGGTCGCCTTCTTGGCCGGGGCCTTGCGGGCGGCCTTCTTCGCCGGAGCCGCGGGTTCGGCCGCCGCCTCCGGCTCGGCCTCGGCGGCCGGCTCGGCGGCCACGACGGGCTCGGGCTCGGCGGCCGGGGCCTCGACGACCACGATGGCCGCCTGCGCCGCCCCTGCCGGGGAACCGGCGGGCGCGGTGGCCTTGCGGGTGGCACGGCGGCGCGGACGTGCCGGAGCGGCCTCCACGACGGGCTCCGCGACCGGCTCCGCCACCTCGGCCGGAGCGGCCTCGGTCACGGCTTCGACGACCGGCTCGGGCTCGGCGGCCGGCTCGGGCGCGGCCTCGACGACCGGCTCGGGCGCGGTGGCCTTGCGGGTCGCACGGCGACGCGTACGGCCCTTCGGCGCGGCCTCGACCGGCTCCGCCGCCTCGACGGTCTCCACGGCCTCGACGACCTCGGCCGCCGCCACGGCTTCCACGGCCTCGGCGGCCGGCTGGAGCACCGTGTCGGCCGGCTCGGTGACCGGCTCGGCGACCGGCTCGGCCTCGGCGACCGGGGTCACCGGAGACTGCGCCGGAGCCGCGGCCCGGTCCGCGCCCCGCGGGGCGCCCGCCGGAGCGGTCGCCTTACGGGTGGCACGGCGACGGTTGCGACGCCCGCTCAGACCCGCCGCGGCCTCGGCCTCGGCCGGGCTGCCGTACAGCTCCTCGCCCGCGACGAACTCCGGCTCCGGCAGCGCACGCGGCGCGGCGACCTCGGCGGCCACCTCGGCCTCGGTCTCGGCCTCGAACACGTCGGACTCGACGGTCTCGATCACATCGAGCTCGTGCTCGTGGTCCAGGGCCCGGCCACCGCGGCGCTTGGAGCGCTTGCCGTTGCCACCGCCGCCGACCGCGGTCGGGGTCTCCATGTGCACGATGACACCGCGGCCGTTGCAGTGGACGCAGGTCTCGGAGAAGGACTCCAGCAGACCCTGGCCCACCCGCTTGCGGGTCATCTGCACCAGGCCCAGCGAGGTGACCTCGGCCACCTGGTGCTTGGTGCGGTCGCGGCCCAGGCATTCCAGCATGCGCCGCAGGACCAGGTCGCGGTTGGACTCCAGGACCATGTCGATGAAGTCGATGACGACGATGCCGCCCAGGTCGCGCAGCCGCAGCTGGCGCACGATCTCCTCGGCCGCCTCCAGGTTGTTCCGGGTGACGGTCTCTTCGAGGTTGCCGCCCTGACCCGTGAACTTGCCGGTGTTGACGTCGATGACGATCATCGCCTCGGTCTTGTCGATCACGAGGGAACCGCCCGAGGGCAGCCACACCTTGCGGTCGAGCGCCTTGGCGAGCTGCTCGTCGATCCGGTACGTCGCGAAGACGTCGACCTCGGAGGTCCAGCGCGACAGCCGGCCGGCCAGGTCCGGGGCCACGTGGTTCACGTAGCCGTGGATGGTCTCCCAGGCGGTGTCACCGCTGACGATGACCTTCGAGAAGTCCTCGTTGAAGATGTCGCGCACGACACGGACGGTCATGTCCGGCTCGCCGTACAGCAGGCTCGGCGAAGAGGTCGAGATCTGCTTCGACTTCTTCTGGATGTCCTCCCACTGGGCCTGCAGACGCTCGACGTCGCGGCGCAGCTCGTCCTCGCTCGCACCCTCGGCGGCGGTGCGCACGATGACGCCCGCGTCCTCGGGGACGATCTTCTTGAGGATGCTCTTCAGACGCGCGCGCTCGGTGTCGGGCAGCTTGCGGCTGATGCCGGTCATCGAGCCCTCGGGCACGTAGACCAGGTAGCGGCCGGGCAGCGAGACCTGGCTGGTCAGGCGGGCGCCCTTGTGGCCGATCGGGTCCTTGGTGACCTGCACCAGGACCGACTGGCCGGACTTGAGGGCGGACTCGATGCGGCGCGGGCCGTTGGCCATGCCGAGCGCCTCGAAGTTGACCTCACCGGCGTACAGGACCGCGTTGCGGCCCTTGCCGATGTCGATGAAGGCGGCCTCCATCGACGGCAGCACGTTCTGGACCTTGCCCAGGTAGACGTTGCCGACGTACGAGGTGGCCTCTTCCTTGTTGACGTAGTGCTCGACGAGCACGTTGTCCTCAAGGACGCCGATCTGGGTGCGCTCGCCGGACTGGCGGACGACCATCACGCGCTCGACGGCCTCACGGCGGGCCAGGAACTCGGCCTCGGTGATGATCGGGACGCGGCGACGGCCCTGCTCGCGGCCTTCGCGACGACGCTGCTTCTTGGCCTCCAGGCGGGTCGAGCCCTTGATGGACTGGACCTCGTCGGAAGAGGTGGACTCGCTGCGCTCGCGGGCCGGACGCGGCTCGCGGACCTTGACGACGGTACGGACACCGTCCTCGTCGCCCGCCTCGGTGTCGGCGGCGCCGTCACCACTGCGGCGGCGACGGCGGCGGCGCCGGCGGCTGGAGCTGGAACCGAGGGCCTCTTCGGACTCCTCTTCCTCTTCCTCCTCCTGCTCGGCGGCCTCCGCCTCGGCCTCGGCGTCCTCGTCGGCGGACTCGTCCAGGTCGGCGGACTCGCCGCGACGGCGGCGGCGGCCTCCGCGACGGCGGCGGCGCGAGGGGCGCTCCCCCGACTCGTCGGCCTCGTCCTCGTCGAGCTCGGCGGCCTCGGCCTCGGCCTCCTGCTCCTCGTCCACGGCCTCCACGTCGGCCAGCGACACGGGGGCGGACGGCGCGGCCGGGGCCACGGGCTCGGCGGCACCGCGACGGCGGCGACGGCGGCCGGCGGGCTGCGCGGCGGCCGGGGCCTGCACCTCGGCGACGGCCTCGGCCTCGGCCTCGGTCTCTTCCTCCTCCTCGGCCTCCTCCGCCCGCTGCGCGGCGGCAGCGGCCGCGGCGGCCATGGCGGCGGTCTCGGGGGTCTGGAACATCGGCTCGGCGAAGACCGGGGCCTGGAAGACGGCCACGGCGGGGCGGGCGGCGCGGCGGGCGCGGGGCTCCGCCGGGGCGGCGGGCGCCTCGGTCTCGGCGGCGGCCGGAGCAGCCGGAGCAGCCGGGGCGGAGGCGCGGGTGGCGCGGCGGCGGCCGCCGCGCTTGGGGGAGTCCACGGCGTCGGCGACGGTCACGGCGCGGGGGGCGGCCTTGGGGGCCTCCTCCACAGCGGCGGGCTCGACGGCCGGGGCGGCCTCGGCGGCGGGGGCGGCCGGGGCGGCGACGGCGCGCGTGGCACGGCGACGGGCACGCGGCGCCGGAGCGGCGGCCGGAGCCTCCTCCTCGACCGGAGCGGCGGGCGCGGCCTCGACGACGGGCTCGACGACCTCGACGGCGGCGGGCGCGGCCGGGGCCGCGACGGCGCGCGTGGCACGGCGACGGGCACGCGGCGCCGGAGCGGCGGCCGGAGCCTCCTCCGCCACGGGCGCGGTCGGAGCCTCCTCGACGACGGGCTCGGTGGCCTCGACGACAGCGGCCGGGGCCGCGACGGCGCGCGTGGCACGACGACGGGCACGCGGCGCCGGAGCGGCGGCCGGAGCCTCCTCCTCGACCGGAGCGACGGAAGCGGCGGGCGCGGCCTCGGCGGCGGGCGCCTCCGGGGCGGTGACGGCGCGGGTGGCACGACGACGGGCACGCGGCGCGGGAGCGGCCGGAGCCTCCTCCACCGCGGGCGCGGCGGGGGCCTCCACGACGACGGGCTCGGCGGCCGGGGCGGCGGCGGGCGTGGCCGGGGCGGCGACGGCGCGGGTGGCACGGCGACGGGCACGCGGCGCGGGGGCGGCGGCCGGAGCCTCCTCCACCACGGGCGCGGCCTCGGCGGCGGGAGCCTCCGGGGCGGCGGCGGCGCCGCCCGGCGGGCCGGCCGGCCGGGAGGCGGCGCGGCGACGCCTGCGCGGGGGCAGGTTGTCGCTCGGGCTGCCGTTGTCGGCGGCGGGGGTGTTCTCGTTTTCGGTGTTGAGCATGCGGGCGGTTCTCCCGTCACGCTCCCGGGCGCCGCGGCTGACGTCCGGTCCGGCACGGCTCCGCGCAGGAGCGCGGAGCCGGCCTCCGGGGCGCGTTCGCCACACGGGAGCTGTAGTCCATGGCCGCCGGTTCCGTACGTCTTGTCCGTACGGCCTGGCGGAAGTCTTCAGGTCAGTGCGCTGCCCGACCCAGGTGGCTCCCGAGTGCCAGGGCGGCGCGACGACGACGATCCCTACGCGGCGGGACCTTCCGGCGCCTTCGCGTCGGCGGGCACGGCGGCCGTGGGTGGGGCGGCCGTGACAGCCTCGCGGTCGGGCGCGAGCGGGTCGGTCACCGTGCCGGACTCCTCGTCGAAGAGCCCCTGCGCCAGCCTGGTCACCGCAGCGGGGACCGGCGGCGCCAGGTCGGCCACAGCTCGGAGACCGGACAGGACGTCGTCGGGTCGCACGGCAGGTGTCAAATGCCGAACAACCAGCCGCAGTATCGCACAGGCATTGTCCAGCGGCCTATCAGCCTGGAGGGGAAGAGCTTCCAGGCTGACGACCGCGCCGCGGGTGTCGAAGGTGCGCACGCCGTTCTTGGTGCGGCGCTGCACCTCCACGGTCTCGGCGGTGAGGAACGTCTCCACCGCCCGCTCGGCGTCGGCGGGGTCCACGCCCTCCAGGCGCAGCTCCCACACGGAGGCGGTCAGCCGGTCCGCGAGCCCGGAGGTGCGGGCTTCGACGGCGTCGATGATGTCGAGCCCGACCGGCATCGACTCGTCGAGGAGCTCACGGAGCTTCTCGGGGTCGCGGGGCGCGGCGAGCCCGATCTCCAGGTACTCGGCCTCGCTGCCGGTGCCGGTGGGCGCGGCGTTCGCGTACGAGACCCGGGGGTGCGGGGTGAAGCCGGCCGAGTACGCCATGGGTACCTCGGCGCGGCGCAGGGCGCGCTCGAAGGCGCGCTGGAAGTCTCGGTGGCTGGTGAACCGGAGGCGGCCACGCTTGGTGTAGCGCAGTCGGATGCGCTGCACCACCGGTGCGGGAGGCGGGCCTTCGGGCTGTCGCTTGCCCAGTGGTTCTTCTCCTTGTGCGGGGCGTCGCGGCTCGCGCGTCGCCCTGAGTGTCCGTGGGGCCGGGCGGTCACGCCCCGCCTCCGGCTCACCCCTGCCGTTCGTGCAGGGAGATCTCGGGAGCGGGCGCGCTGCCTACGGCTGTCGTACTACCCAGAGTACGCGCCCGTGACCTCACCGGTTCCCGGGGCGGGGCCCCGAACAGCGCGCGCCGCACCTCGGCACGGGCTTCGCGCACGGCGGCGCGGGCGGTGCGCCAGATCTCGCGGACGACGTGCCCGACGGGGGTGGCGACCTGCCGGTAGGCCCAGGCGCAGGGCCGCGCGACGCATCCGCGCCACAGCCGCACCAGTCCGCGCCCGAGAGCCCGGCTGGTCCGGCCGGCGAGGTGCCACGCGCCGACGAGCAGCCGGCCGAGGGGGGCGAGCAGGTACGCGTACGCTCCCCGGCCCAGCGGTGCCAGGAGGTACCGGTACGCGGCGCCCGCAACCGGCACGACGACGTACCGCCACAGCCGGGCCCACGGCCACACGAACAGCGCCCGGAGCAGCCACACCAGCGCGACCCCGGTGGCGTGCGCCAGCCATGCGCTCGCCCGCCCGACGGGCACGAGCGCGTACCGCCACAGCCAGGCCCACGGCCACACGAACAGCGCCATCCCCAGCGCCCATCCGACCAGGGCGACCCCCCTGGCCAGTGGCGCGAGCAGCCGCCGGCCCACCGTGCGCAGGGCCCGGCCGAGCCCGTCCCCGAGCGGCCGCAGCAGGTGCGTCAGCAGCGCGGCGCCGACGGGAGTCAGCACGTGGCGCCACAGCGTCATCCAGGGCCACACGAACAGCGCCCACGCGACGAGGGCGAGGCCCCGGCCCAGCGGCCGGAGCAGGTACGCGGCCACCGCGCTCCCCAGCCGGGCCAGCCCCCGCCCGACGGGGCTCAGCGCGTACCGCCACAGGCCCGTCCACGGCCAGACGAAGACCAGCTTCAGCAGGGTCGCCGCGACCCGGCCGAGCCCGCGCAGCACCGGCCGCACCACGGCGTCGCGGAAGCGGCGCAGCCCCCGTCCGGCCGGGCCGAGGACGTGCCGGTTCAACAGCCGGGCGACGGCGACGATCAGGTCCCAGACCACCCTCACGGGCAGCACCACCAGGACGGCCACGATCTTGACCGGGACCCGCAGGACCCCCACCAGACACCCGTCGCCGGCGTTCGCGGGCCGGGGCTTCTCCATTTCCATGCCGCTAAGGACACCAGACGGGCCGGACCCGTTGCGCCGCGCGCACATGCGTGTGCCCCCGCCGTTGACGGCGGGGGCACACGGACGCGGCCTCAGGCCGGGGTCACTTCACGACCGTCAGCGGCAGCAGCTTCTGCCCCGTCGGACCGATCTGGATGTGGGTGTCGAGCTGCGGGCAGACGCCGCAGTCGAAGCACGGGGTCCAGCGGCAGTCCTCGACCTCGGTCTCGTCGAGTGCGTCCTGCCAGTCCTCCCAGAGCCAGTCCTTGTCGAGGCCGGAGTCCAGGTGGTCCCAGGGCAGGACCTCCTCGTAGGTGCGCTCACGGGTGGTGTACCAGGCGACGTCGACGCCGTAGGAGGGCAGCGTCTTCTCGGCGGCCTGCATCCAGCGGTCGTACGAGAAGTGCTCGCGCCAGCCGTCGAAGCGGCCACCGGACTCGTACACGGCGCGGATGACGTCGCCGACGCGGCGGTCGCCGCGCGAGAGGAGGCCCTCGACGATGCCGGGCTTGCCGTCGTGGTAGCGGAAGCCGATCGAGCGGCCGTACTTCTTGTCGCCGCGGATCTTGTCGCGGAGCTTGCCGAGACGGGCGTCCGTCTCCTCCGCCGACAGCTGCGGCGCCCACTGGAAGGGGGTGTGCGGCTTCGGCACGAACCCGCCGATCGAGACCGTGCAGCGGATGTCGTTCTGGCCGGAGACCTCGCGGCCCTTGGCGATCACGTTGACCGCCATGTCACCGATCTGGAGGACGTCCTCGTCGGTCTCGGTGGGCAGGCCGCACATGAAGTACAGCTTCACCTGGCGCCAGCCGTTGCCGTAGGCGGTGGAGACCGTACGGATCAGGTCCTCTTCCGAGACCATCTTGTTGATGACCTTGCGCATGCGCTCGGAGCCGCCCTCGGGGGCGAAGGTCAGGCCGGAGCGGCGACCGTTGCGGGTCAGCTCGTTGGCCAGGTCCACGTTGAAGGCGTCGACGCGGGTCGACGGCAGGGACAGGCCCACCTTGTCGTCCGTGTAGCGGTCCGCGAGGCCCTTGGCGATGTCGGCGATCTCGGTGTGGTCCGCGGAGGACAGCGACAGCAGGCCGACCTCCTCGAAGCCCGTGGCCTTGAGACCCTTCTCCACCATTTCGCCGATGCCGGTGATGCTTCGCTCCCGCACGGGGCGCGTGATCATGCCGGCCTGGCAGAAACGGCAGCCGCGGGTGCAGCCGCGGAAGATCTCCACGGACATGCGCTCGTGGACGGTCTCGGCGAGCGGGACCAGGGGCTGCTTGGGGTAGGGCCACTCGTCGAGGTCCATGACGGTGTGCTTGGACACGCGCCACGGCACGCCGGAGCGGTTCGGCACGACACGGCCGATGCGGCCGTCCTCCAGGTACTCCACGTCGTAGAAGCCCGGCACGTAGACGTTGCCGGTCTTCGCGAGGCGCAGCAGCACTTCCTCGCGTCCGCCCGGACGGCCTTCGGCCTTCCAGGTGCGGATGATCTCGGTCATGTCGAGGACGGCCTGCTCGCCGTCGCCGATGACGGCGCAGTCGATGAACTCCGCGATCGGCTCGGGGTTGAAGGCCGCGTGGCCGCCCGCGAGCACGATGGGGTGGTCGACCGTACGGTTCCTCGACTCCAGCGGGATGCCCGCCAGGTCGAGGGCCGTGAGCATGTTGGTGTAGCCCAGCTCCGTGGAGAAGGACAGGCCGAACACGTCGAAGGCGCCGACCGGGCGGTGGCTGTCGACGGTGAACTGCGGCACCTTGTGCTCGCGCATCAGCTCTTCGAGGTCGGGCCAGACCGAGTACGTGCGCTCGGCGAGGACGCCCTCGCGTTCGTTCAGCACCTCGTAGAGGATCATGACGCCCTGGTTGGGCAGCCCCACCTCGTACGCGTCCGGGTACATGAGCGCCCAGCGGACGTCGCACGACTCCCAGGGCTTCACCGTGGAATTGAGCTCACCACCGACGTACTGGATGGGCTTCTGCACATGCGGGAGCAGAGCTTCGAGCTGTGGGAAGACCGACTCGGACATCACGCGACTTTCGTGAAGCGGGCAGGGGGCGACTCTCAAGCGTACCCCGAGGGCCGGACCGCCCCCGCCCACGTGATCACGTGAGGGCGGCCCGCAGCGCGGGGTCGGCGGCCTCGGCCCAGACGGCCGGGAGCTCGCGCTCGCAGCGCGCGGTCACGGCTTCCTCGCGGCCGTACAGGACGCCCCAGGTGAAGGAGGGCTCGCCGGCGCCGGACGCCTGGAGGGCCAGCCGGTGCAGGGCCTCGCGGGCGACGACGCCGTCGCGGTGCTCGCCGAGCAGGGTCTGCACGCTCTTGGCGGCCTTGGCCAGGCGCCGGGCCGGTTTGCCGAGGGCGGGGGCGGCGGCCTCGGCCGCGTAGCGGGCGCGCTTGGCCGCCTTGCGGGCCTCGTGCAGGGCGGTGTCGCGTTCCTCACCCGGCTCCAGCTCCAGCGCGGCGCCGACCCGGCGGGCGAGGCGGTCCCAGTCGCGGAGCACGGCCTTCGGCAGGACGCGCGCCGCCGGGCGGCCGGCGCGGGCGCGCAGGGGCGGGTCGGCCAGCAGGGCGTCGAGGGCGTCGAGGAGTGCCAGGTGGCGCGGGCTGTCGAGGGCCGCGACGGCGCGGCGGCGGGTGGCGGAGCGGCGGGCGGCGTTCCAGGTGCGCAGCCGGGACCGGACCGGGCCGTGGACCAGGGTGCGCGGGAGTTCCCCGAGGCGGGTGCGCAGCCGTTCCAGCAGGACCTCGCGGTCGCGGTCGGCGCCGAGCTCGGCGCCGAGGTGGCGCAGTTCCTCGCGGAGCGGGTCGGTGGCGGTGCGGTCGACGATCCGGCGGTAGGTGGCGAGCGCGCTGCGCAGCCGGCGGGTGGCGACGCGCATCTGGTGGACGGAGTCGGGCAGGTCCAGGCGGACGGCGGGGTCGAGGGCGATCAGGGCATCGCGCTGTTCGCGCAGGTACGCCAGCAGGTGCGCGCCCGCCGTGCCCTCGGGGGGTCCATCGGCGGCAGCGGCGGGGGCCGGGGCGGCGCCGGTCTCGGCGAGGGCGCGGGCGAGCTTCGAGGGGGCGTCGCTGACCCGGAGTCCGGCCTTGCGGAAGCGCTTCTCGACGGCGTCGAGGAGGGCGGGGTCCACGCCGTCGGCGAGTTCCACCTCGACCTCGGTCCAGGTGGCGACGGCGGTGCCCCGCTCGGCGCGCACGGTGTCGGTGCTCAGCTCGGCGAGGAAGTCGCCCCGGGCGTCGAGGAGGTGGCTCACGGCGCGTTCGGAGCCCAGCCTGACCTGTGGTTCGAGCCCGGAGTCGCGGACGCGGGAGCGGACGAGGGCGGTGAGGGCGCGGGGCGGGGTGTCGGCGAGGGGGGCGCGGATCTCGTCGCGGACTCCGGGGGCGACGGGCAGTTTCAGGTGCCAGCCGGCGTCCTGGCCGCCGGTGCGGCGCCGCAGGGTGAGCCCGGCGGCGGCGAGGCGCCGGTCGGCGGTGTCGTAGTAGACGGCGTCGAGGCGGACGGTGCCCCCGTCGCGGACCGCGGTGATCCCGGCGGTGCCGGTCAGGTCGGGGAGGCGCCCGCGGCGTCCGGTGCCGGCTTCGCCGCCCTCCGCGCCGTCGCCGTGCGTGAACTCGAATTTCCGCTCGATCTCGCGCTTGGTTTCCGCCATGAACCGAATCTAATGCGGAACGGGGTGCGGTGGGAGGCCGCCGCCCGCTCCGGCGGAAAGCGGCCCCCTCACGGCGTGATCAGGCCGACATGGGGCGTTGGACCCGGATGGACTGGAGCAGTCCGATCGCCACCCAGACGGCGAACATCGATGATCCTCCGTAGGAGACGAAGGGCAGCGGGAGCCCGGCCACGGGCATGATGCCGAGGGTCATCCCGATGTTCTCGAAGGCCTGGAAGGCGAACCAGGCGATGATCCCGGCGCACACGACGGTGCCGTAGAGCTCGGTGGTCTCGCGGGCGATGACGCAGGCCCGCCAGAGCACGACGCCGAGGAGGACCAGGATCAGTCCGGCGCCGAGGAATCCGAGCTCCTCCCCCGCCACGGTGAAGACGAAGTCGGTCTGCTGCTCCGGGACGAACTGGCCGGTGGTCTGCGAGCCCTTGAAGAGCCCGGAGCCGGTCAGGCCGCCGGAGCCGATCGCGATGCGGGCCTGGTTGGTGTTGTAGCCGACGCCGGCGGGGTCGAGCTCGGGGTTGGCGAAGGCCGCGAAGCGGTTGATCTGGTACTCGTCGAGGACGCCGAGCTGCCAGATCAGGACGGCCCCGGCGGCGCCGGAGGCGAGCAGGCCGACCACCCAGCGGTTGGAGGCGCCGGAGGCGAGCAGCACGCCGAGCACGATGACGACCATGACCATGACGGAGCCGAGGTCGGGCATCAGCATGACGATGCCCATGGGGGCGGCGGCCAGGCACAGCGCCTTCATCACGGTGCGGTGGTCGGGGTGGGCGAGGTCTCCCGCGTCCACCCGCGCGGCGAGCAGCATGGCCATGCCGAGGATGATCGTGATCTTCACGAACTCGGAGGGCTGGAGCGAGAAGCCGCCGCCGATCACGATCCACGCGTGGGCGCCGTTGATGGTGGCGCCGAGCGGGGTGAGCACGGCGATGATCAGGACCAGGGAGAGCCCGTACAGGAGGGGCACGACCCCGCGCAGGGTGCGGTGCCCGAGGGCGATGGTGCCGATCATCAGGACCAGGCCGATGCCGGTGTTCATGGCGTGGCGCAGGAGGAAGTAGTACGGGTCCCCCTGGTTCAGGGTGGTGCGGTTGCGGGTCGCGGACCACACCAGCAGGGAGCCGAGGGCGGACAGCGCGAGCGCGGACAGCAGGATCGGCCAGTCGAGCCGGCGCAGGACGGAGTCCCGCGCGGTCAGCCTGGCCACGCGTCCGCGCTGGGGTGCGTAGCGGGAGACGGAGAACTTGTTGGCGGTCTGCATCGGGCCTCAGTCCTGCCGGTGGGCGGGCGGGGCCGGCGGTCCGGCGAGCGCGGGCGGGGCGGAGTCCTCCGGGGACGGCGGCACGTACGGCCGCACCTCGGGGGCGTCGATGGATCCGTCGGGCTGCACCTTGGGCAGCTCGGCCTCGGGCTTGAGCAGCAGGGCCTTCTTGGGGTCCTGCTTGCCGGCCATGTCGAGGCCGTAGAGGGCGTTGTAGACGTTGCGGACGGCGGGACCGGAGGCACCGGAGCCGGTGCCGCCCTGGGAGATCGTCATCACGATCGTGTAGTCCTCGGTGTACGTGGCGAACCAGGAGGTCGTCTGCTTGCCGTAGACCTCGGCGGTGCCGGTCTTGGCGTGCATCGGGATCTCCTTCTGCGGCCAGCCGCCGAAGCGCCAGGCGGCGGTGCCGCGGGTGGCGACGCCCTCCAGCGCTTCTCCTATCTTCGACCGGGTCTCCTCGGTCATGGGCAGCTTGCCGTGGGCCTTCGGCTTGATCTCCTCGACCTTCTTGCCGTCGGCGCTGATGACCGCCTTGCCGATGGTCGGGTTCCACAGGGTGCCGCCGTTGGAGATGGCGGCGTAGATGGTGGCCATCTGGATCGGCGTGACGAGCGTGTCGCCCTGCCCGATGGAGTAGTTGACGGCGTCACCGGCGCGCATGAGGTTGCCTTCGAGGCAGTTCTCGTAGGAGAGCAGCTCGACGTAGGTGCCGCCCTTCTTGCCGGTCTTGCACCACTGGTCCTTGTTGGCCTCCCAGAACTTCTGCTTCCACTCGCGGTCGGGGACCCGGCCCTTCTCCTCGCCCGGCAGGTCCACGCCGGTCTCGGCGCCGAGACCGAACTGGTGGGCGGTCTTGTAGAAGATCTGCGCCGGGTTCTTCACCGGGTGCAGCCCGCCGTCCTTCAGCCACTGCTGGTGGCCGAGGGCGTAGAAGACGGTGTCGCAGGAGACCTCCAGCGCCCGCCCGAGGGTGATGCTGCCGTGGCCCTGGGACTCGAAGTTCTTGAAGACCTGGCCGCCGATGGAGTACGAGCTGGGGCAGGGGTAGTCGCCGTCGAACTTGTACCCGGCGTTGACCGCGGCCGCGGTCGGGATGACCTTGAAGATGGAGCCCGGGGCCGCCTGGCCCTGGATCGCCCGGTTCATCAGCGGGACGTTGGACTCCTTGGCGGTGAGCTTGGCGTAGTCCTTGCCGGAGATGCCGCCGACCCACACGTTGGGGTCGTACGTCGGGTTGGAGGCCATCGCCACGACCCGGCCGGTCTTGGACTCCAGGACGACGATGGCGCCGGCGTCGGCCTTGTAGGGGACGCCGGTGTTGCGGTCGATCTGCTTGCGCGCCTCGACCATGGCCGCGTTGAGCTCGTACTCGGCGACCCCCTGGACGCGGGCGTCGATGCTGGTGACCAGGTTGGCGCCGGGGACGGCGGGGTCGTTGGCGGCCTGGCCGATGACCCGGCCGAGGTTGTCCACCTCGTAGCGGGTGACGCCTGACTTGCCGCGCAGCGCCCTGTCGTAGGTGCGCTCCAGGCCGAAGCGGCCGACCTGGTCCGAGCGCAGGAACGGCGAGTTGGTGTTCTTCGCCTTGACGATCTCGTCGTCGGTGACCGGGGAGAGGTAGCCGAGGACCTGGCCGGTGTTGGCGCCGCCGGGGGCCGGGTAGCGGCGTACGGCGGTGGGTTCGGCGGTGATGCCGGGGAAGTCCTCGGGGCGTTCGCGGATCTGGAGGGCCTGCTGGGTGGTGGCCTCCAGGGTCACCGGGATGGGCTGGTAGGGGGAACCGTTCCAGCAGGGCTGCGGGGTCTTGGAGTCGCAGAGGCGGACCTTGTCCATGACGTCCTGCGGCTTCATGTCGAGCACCCCGGCGAGGCGGGTCAGGACGCCCTTGCCCTTGTCCTTTATCTTCATCAGCTCGGTGCGGCTGGCGGAGACGACCAGACGGGTCTCGTTGTCGGCCAGCGGCACGCCGCGCGCGTCCAGGATGGAGCCGCGGACGGCCGGCTGGACCACCTGCTGGACGTGGTTGTTCTTGGCCTCGTCGGAGTACTCCTGGCCGTTGCGGATCTGGAGGTACCAGAGCCGGCCGCCCAGCGTGAGCAGCAGGGAGAAGACGAGCACCTGCAGGATGACGAGCCGGATCTGCACCCGGTGGGTGCGTCCGGTCTCCGGAATGTTGGTCACGACTGCTCCCCCGTCACAGCTTCTTGACGCTCTTCACGCCCTTGACACCCTTTATGCGGCCGGCCCGGTTGGCGCGGCCGCGCGCGGTCTTCAGCCGCAGGCCGCCGCGCTGACTGCCGATGCGCAGCCCCGTGCCGCCGGCCAGCCAGCCGGAGGCGACGTCCTTGCCCTGCGGCGGGCCGCCGTTGGCCTCGACGGCCATCGGGTCGTTCTCGGCACGGCGGGCGAGCGCCATGAGGAACGGCACTGTGAAGGGCGCGAGCAGCAGGTCGTACAGGGTGGCGGTGAACAGCAGGCCGACGAGGCCGACGTGCCGGGCGGCGGTGTCGCCGACGAGGGCGCCGACGCCCGCGTAGAGCAGGGTGGAGGACATCGCGGCGGCGACGACGGTGAGCATCGGGCCCCAGGCGGAGCGGAACCGCCCGGTGTCGGGGCGGACGAGGCCCACGAGGTAGCCGATGAGGCACAGGACGAGGGCGTAGCGGCCGGCGGCGTGGTCGGCCGGCGGGGCCAGGTCGGCGAGCAGGCCGGCGCCGAAGCCGATGAGGGCTCCGCCGACGGGCCCGTAGACCAGGGCGAGGGCGACCACGGTCAGCAGGACGAGGTCGGGGACGGCCCCGGGCAGCTGGAGCCGCCCGAGAACGCTGACCTGGATGACGAGGGCCACGGCGACGAGCGTGCCCGAGAGCAGGATCCGGTTGAAGCGCATGGTGATCGGCTCCTACTCGTCGGCCGGCTTGACGGACGCGCCGGCGGACGGGGTGACCGTGACCGTGACCGTCGGGGTGGGCTTGGGGGCCTCGGGCTTGGGGGGCAGGACGGCGTCGCGGGGGTCCTCGCGCGGGGGCATGACGACCACGCCGACGATGTCCAGGCGGGAGAAGCCGACGAACGGCCTCACCCACACGGTGCGGGTCAGGTCCCCGCGGGAGGGGTCGGCCTTGACGACCTCTCCGATGGGGACGCCGGGTACGAAGGGCTTGTTGCCCCGGGAGCCGAAGGTGACGAGCCGGTCGCCCGGGTTCACCTTGGCCTTGCCGTTGAGCATCTGGACGGAGAGGGCGCGGTCGCCCTGACCGGTGGCGAAGCCGAGCTCTCCGGTCTTCTCCAGTCGGGTGCCGACGGTGAAGTCGGGGTCGTTGGCGAGCACCACGGTGGCGGTGTCGGGGCCGACGGTGGCGACGCGGCCGACGAGTCCGTCCCCGTTCAGGACGGTCATGTCGCGCTCGATGCCGTCCTTGCTGCCCGCGTCGATGGTGACGGTCCAGGAGAAGCCCTGGGCCGCTCCTATGGCGATGACTTCGGCGCCCTTGATGCCGTACTGTCCGGCGCCGGCCCGCTTGAGCATCTCGTCGAGCTCGTGGATGCGGCTGCGGGTCTGGTCGTCGCTGCCCAGTTTGGCCTTGAGCGCGGTGTTCTCGCGCTCAAGCGTCGCGATGCGGCTGTGGCGCTCGCCGGAGTCGCGTACGGCCCCTATGGCGTTGGCGACCGGATCCACCGCGGTCGCCATACCCTTTTCGACGGGTCCGAAGACCGCTGCGGCGGCCTGCCGGGCCCCGTCGACCGGCGACTCCTCTCCCGCCCTGATGTCCACCGTGATCAAAGCGAACGCGATGGCGATCAGCAGCACCAGGAGCAGCCGGCTCTCTCGTGTGTCCCTCACGTGCGGAGGCCGTGCCTTCCTCGTAGAAACCCATGCGGCGGAGCCGCTCCGGTGGAGCCGGGGCACGCACCGGACTGTGCCTGTATATCAACGATCCGCCGCACCGGCGCGGTAGCACCCGTACGGCGGATCCTTGTGTTCCGCATGCCCCGTTCGCGGGGATTCGATCACCGCCGGGGCTGGGCGTCCAGAACCTGCTGGAGGGCCTCGAACTCCTCGACGCACTTGCCGGAGCCCAGGGCCACGGAGTCGAGCGGGTCCTCGGCGATGTGGATCGGCATGCCCGTCTCGCGGCGCAGGCGCTCGTCGAGCCCGCGCAGCAGGGCGCCTCCGCCGGTGAGGACGATGCCGCGGTCCATGATGTCGCCGGAGAGCTCCGGCGGACACTTGTCGAGGGTGGTCTTGACGGCGTCGACGATGGCGTTGACGGGCTCCTCGATGGCCTTGCGGACCTCGGCGGCCGAGATGACCACGGTCTTCGGCAGGCCGGAGACGAGGTCGCGGCCGCGGATCTCGGTGTGCTCGTCCTTGTCGAGGTCGTACGCCGACCCGATGGTGATCTTGATCTGCTCGGCGGTGCGCTCGCCGAGGAGGAGCGAGTACTCCTTCTTGATGTGCTGGATGATCGCGTTGTCCAGCTCGTCGCCGGCCACCCGGATGGACTGAGCGGTGACGATTCCGCCGAGGGAGATGACGGCGACCTCGGTGGTGCCGCCGCCGATGTCCACGACCATGTTGCCAGTGGCCTCGTGGACGGGCAGGCCCGAGCCGATGGCGGCGGCCATGGGCTCTTCGATGATGTGCACCTGGCGGGCGCCGGCCTGCGTGGACGCCTCGATGACGGCGCGTCGTTCCACTCCGGTGATGCCGGAGGGCACGCAGACCACCACGCGCGGACGGGCCAGGTACCGGCGCTTGTGGATCTTGAGGATGAAGTACCGGAGCATCCGCTCGGTGATCTCGAAGTCGGCGATCACGCCGTCCTTGAGGGGCCGTACGGCGACGATGTTGCCGGGCGTCCGGCCGATCATCTTCTTCGCCTCGGAGCCGACCGCCAGGATGCCACCGGTGTTCGTGTTGATGGCGACCACGGACGGCTCGTTCAGGACGATTCCCCGGCCCCTCACGTACACCAGCGTGTTGGCGGTCCCGAGGTCGATCGCCATGTCACGGCCGATGAACGACATGTTGTTCCCCTTGTTCCCCATGAGGAGCGTCTGGCCTTCCAGTTGATAGCGGCTGCTGTCAGGGTCGGCGAGGTGGGTGTGTGGGTGGAGGCCCCATCGTAGTGCCGCAAGCGCGGAGTCCGCGCGACGGGACTCCGGCAATCCCGCCGGAACGGATACCCGCCCCCTTAGTGGTGACGTCGTGTCCTGTCCAGGCGTTCCCGGTTGCCACCCGCAATACCGAAGGGCGACCGAAATTACTTCGGTCGCCCCAGGTCATGAGCGCTATTTGGCTGATGTCTCGTCAGGAAAGAGTGCCCCGGAAGGACCCCCGCGCCCCTCAGAGGGAGGGGAAGAAGAGCTTCAGCTCGCGCTCCGCGGACTCCTCGGAATCCGAGGCGTGGACCAGGTTCTCCCGGGTGACGGTGCCGAAGTCGCCCCGGATGGAACCGGGCGCCGCGGCGATCGGGTCGGTGGGTCCGGCCAGCTGGCGGACACCCTCGATCACGCGTTCCCCTTCGACGACCAGGGCGACGACCGGACCGCTGGACATGAAGCCCATGAGCGGCTCGTAGAACGGCTTGCCCTTGTGCTCGCCGTAGTGGGTCTCCAGGGTCGCCTCGTCCAGCGTGCGCAGCTCCAGCGCGGGAATGGTCCAGCCGGCCTTCCGCTCGATGCGGCCGATGATCTCGCCGATCAGGCCGCGCCTGACGGCATCCGGCTTGAGCAGGACGAGGGTGCGCTGGGTCATGTGAGAACTCCTTGCGGCATACGGGTGCGGTAGGGCGAATCTACAGGGCCGTTACGGGGACCCGTCACGCAGCGTCAGGAGCAGCGCTCTCGGCCTGCGCGGCCCAGCGCGCCTTGATCGCGTCGATCCGCCGGCCGTAGTGCACCGAGCACCACCACAGACCCGCGAAGACCGCGCCCAGGAAGAACATGGTGGGCACCACGAAACCGCTCGCGATCAGCCCGATCTGCAGCGCCCAGCCCAGCTGGACGGCACCGGGACGCGACAGCATCCCGCACAGCAGCACCGACAGCAGCATGGTCACGCCGCAGACCGTCCACACCTGGGCCTGCGTCAGGTCCGGGTTCTTCATGGCCACCAGGCCCGCGAAGCCGACGATGAAGAATTCACCGATCAGCGTGCTCGCGCAGAGCGTGCGCATCGATCCCTCAGCCCCTCTTGAACAGCAGGCGGGCCTCGCCCACCGTGATCACGGAACCGGTCACCAGGACCCCGGCCCCACCGTATTCGGCCTCTTCCTCCGCCAGGGTGACGGCCGCCTCCAGGGCGTCGTCCAGCCGCGGCTCCACCTGCACCCGGTCCGCTCCGAAGACCTCGACCGCGATGGCCGCCAGTTCGTCCGCGCCCATCGCCCGGTGGCTGGTGTTCTCGGTGACGACGACCTCCGCGAAGATCGGCTCGAAGGCCTCGAAGACGCCCTTGACGTCCTTGCCCTCGCTCGCCGCCACCACGCCGATTAGCCGGCTGAAGCCGAAGGCCTCGGTGACCGCCTCCGCGGTCACCTGCGCGCCCGCCGGGTTGTGCGCGGCGTCCAGGATCACCGTGGGGCTGCGGCGCACGACCTCCATGCGACCCGGCGAGGTCACCGAGGCGAAGGCACGGCGCACCGTGTCGGCGTCCAGCTCCCGCGCGTGCTCCCCGCCGACCCCGAAGAAGGCCTCGACGGCGGCCAGCGCCACCGCCGCGTTGTGCGCCATGTGGGCGCCGTACAGCGGCAGGAAGATGCCGTCGTACTCACCGCCCACCCCGCGCAGGGTCAGCATCTGGCCGCCGACCGCCACCTCGCGGGAGACGACACCGAACTCCATGCCCTCGCGGGCCACGGTCGCGTCGACCTCGACGGACTTCTTCAGCAGCACCTGCGCGGCGTCCACCGGCTGCTGGGCCAGGATCACGGTGGCGCCCTGCTTGATGACGCCGCCCTTCTCCTGGGCGATCTCGCCGGGCGTGGAGCCGAGCCGGTCCGTGTGGTCGAGGCTGATCGGGGTGATCACGGCGACCGAGCCGTCGATCACGTTGGTGGCGTCCCAGCTGCCGCCCATCCCGACCTCGACGACGGCCACGTCCACGGGGGCGTCCGCGAAGGCCGCGTACGCCATGCCCGTGAGCACCTCGAAGAAGGACAGCCGGTACTCCTCGGCCGCGTCGACCATCTCCACGTACGGCTTGATGTCGTAGTACGTCTCGACGAAGCGCTCGGCGTCGATCGGCGCCCCGTCCAGGCTGATCCGCTCCGTGATCGACTGCACGTGCGGGCTCGTGTAGCGGCCGGTGCGCAGGTCGAAGGCGTTCAGCAGGGCCTCGATCATCCGGGCCGTGCTGGTCTTGCCGTTCGTGCCGGTCACGTGGATCGACGGGTACGCGCGCTGCGGCTCGCCCAGGACGTCCATCAGCGCGGCGATCCGGCTGACCGACGGTTCGAGCTTGGTCTCGCCCCAGCGCGTGGCGAGCTCCTGCTCCACCTCCAGGAGCGCCTTCGCCACCTCCGGGTCCTCGGGGCGGGAGGGCACCGGGTCACCCGTGGGCGGCCCGGCCTGGGCGCGCAGGGTGCGGCTGCCGGCCTCGATCACCGCCAGGTCGGGGTCGCGGTCGGACTCTTCCGCCACTATCTGGTCGAACTCGTCGAAGGAGTCGTCGAGGTGGTCGACGCCGTCACGGTCGTGGCTCTCGGGCTGCTGCTCACTCACGCACCCAGTCTACGGACGAGGGCCCCCGGGACTTTCGGCCCGGCCGTTTCAGGACCTTCGGCTACGAAAGCGACCGGATCGTTATGCAAGCCTTGCGGACAGGAGATTGGGGAACAAATGCCGCAGGCCAGCGCCAACAAGACAGCTTCCAGCCGCGACATAGGGATGGACCTGGGGACCGCCAACACCCTCGTGTACGCGCGCGGGCACGGAATCGTCCTCAATGAGCCGTCCGTGGTCGCGGTCAAGGCGGGCACGACCACGGCCCTCGCCGTCGGCGCCGAGGCCAAGGAGACCATCGGCCGCACCCCGGGCTCCATCACCGCGATCCGCCCCCTCAAGGACGGGGTGATCTGCGACTACGAGGTCGCCGAGGAGATGATCCGGCACTTCGTCCGCAAGGCCGTCCCCGGCCGACGCCCCCGCACCCGGATGGTCATCTGCGTCCCGTCCGGGGTGACCCCGGTCGAGCGGCGGGCCATCATCCACGCCTCCACCCGGGCCGGCGCCAGGAAGGTCCACCTGATCGAGGAACCGATGGCGGCCGCGATCGGCGCCGGACTGCCCGTCGCCGAGGCGCGCGGCTCCATGGTCGTGGACATCGGCGGCGGCACCTCCGAGGTGGCCGTCATCTCGCTCGGCGGCATCGTCACCTCCCGGTCCCTGCGCGTCGGCGGGGACCGGCTGGACACGGCGATCATCGACTACGTCCGCAAGGAGCACGCGCTGCTCATCGGCGAGCGCACCGCCGAGGACATCAAGATCGGCATCGGCTCGGCCTGGCCCGTCCCGGACCGGCCCGAGCTGGAGACCCGCACCTTCACCGTGCGCGGCCGCGAGAAGGTCGGCGGCATGCCCAAGACCCTGGAACTGGACGCCGCGGACGTCCGCTCCGCCCTCGACGAGCCGGTCGAGGCGATCATCGCCGCCGTCCGCGGCACCCTGGAGGAGTGTCCGCCCGAGCTCTCGGGCGACGTGATGCAGCACGGCATCGTCCTCACCGGCGGCGGCGCCCTCCTGCCCGGCCTCGACCTGCGCATCGCCTCCGCCACGGGCATCCCGGTCTTCGTCGCGGACGCCCCGCTGGACTGCGTGGCCCTCGGCTCGGGCAAGTGCGTCGAGGAGCTGGACACCCTCGGCAGCCTGTTCACCTAGGTCCTGCCGTCGAAGTGGCGCCGGTACGGCCCGCGGCCGGGCGCCACTTCGACGACGAGAGACGGCCTAGCCGCGCGGGAGCGTCGCCACGACCTCGTACGCGTCCTCGCCGCGGGTCGCCGTCAGGGTTCCGCCCAGGCTGCGGACGCGCTCGGACATGCTCGCCGTGCCCGAACCCGCCGAGACCGGGGCCCTGCCCGGGGTGCGGGCCGGGAGGCCGTTGCTGACCGCGATCCGCAGCTGCGGCCCGTCCACCCGGATCACCACCTCGATGGTCTCGCCGTGCGCGTGCTTGGCCGCGTTCGTCAGGCACTCCTGCACCACCCGGTAGACCGCCGCCTGCCGCAGCGGCGACAGCGCGTGCGCGTCCGGGTCCATGGCCAGACGCACCGGTGAACCGGCCCGGCCGCTCTCCCGCGCCAGCTCCTCCAGCCCGTCCACACCGGGCGTCGCGGCCCGCTCCCCGCGCTGCACGATGATCTCGTTCAGCACCAGGTGGGCCCGCCGCGCCGTGTCCGCCAGCTCCTCGAAGTCCTTCGCGTACGAGGTCTCGCGCGCCCGCATCGACAGCACCTCGGAGCGCACCGTGAGCAGGGTCAGCTCCCGGCCGACGAAGTCGTGGACGTCCCGGGCCACGGAGGTGCGCTCCTGCTGGACGGCGCCCTGCACCGCCGCCTCCGCCCGGCGGGCCTGGAGCTCGTTCACCAGGTCGTGCCGGTACGCGGCGATGCCCACGGCCGAGGCGAGGACCCCGATCGGCACCACCAGGCTGAGGAAGGCGCTGAGGGTCTCCGCCCTCGGCTCGGGCCAGCCCGGAAGGCTGAACACCCCGAGCGCGAAGGCGACGTAGCCGAGGGTGGCCAGCACCCCGGCCCGCCGTCCCCGGTAGCGGCCGACGGAGTACAGCGCGAACTGGATCAGCGTCAGCTCGTGCAGCCAGCCGATGAACAGCAGTGCGGTGACGTACGAGGCCCAGGGCAGCCGGCGCCGCACCAGCAGCGTCGCGCAGCCCGCGGTGAGCACGACGGCCGCCTGCGGCCCGCTGAGGGAGTTGTCGGCGGAGGCCAGGCCCGGCAGGTCCAGCGCCATCAGGGCCAGACACCCCAGGGCCGTCAGGACGTCCTGCGCCCGTGGTGAGGCGGCCCAGCCCTCGGTGAGCCGGCGGCAGGAGGCCGCGACCCGGTGGAACGCCGAGGCGGCGGGCTTGACGTGCATGCCCCCATCATCCGTGGTCCGCGTCCCGGATCGGATCCACGAGACGGACATATGAAGTGATATACGGCACTACGGGCGCCTTCGGACAGGGTCGGACGGCCCGTCCGCCCATGACCTTCCGCCCCGATCGCGGCGCTCCCCGGCCCCCCATCCCCGGCCCCCGGAAACGCGGGAAGGCCCCCGCACCGATGGTGCGGGGGCCTTCGTGGTCCGTGCCTACGCGGCGGGCAGCGCGTCCAGCTGCGCCTGGATCCGGGCGATGTCGGCCTCGGCCTTGGCCAGCCGGCCCTTGATCTTGTCCACGACGTTGTCCGGGGCCTTGGCCAGGAAGGCCTCGTTCCCGAGCTTCGCCCCGGCCTGCTGCTTCTCCTTCTCGGCGGCGCCCAGGTCCTTGCTCAGGCGCTTGCGCTCGGCCGCCACGTCGATGGTGCCGGACAGGTCCAGCGCGACGGTGGCACCGGCGACCGGGAGGGTCGCGGTGGCGTTGAAGTCCTCGCCCTCCGGCTGGAGGCGCAGCAGCTGCCGGATCGCGGCCTCGTGCGCGGCCAGCGCCGTACCGGCCAGGTCCAGGCGGGCCGGGACCTTCTGGCCCGGCTGCAGGCCCTGGTCGGCGCGGAAGCGGCGGACCTCGGTGACGACGGCCTGAAGGTTCTCGATCTCCGTCTCGGCGGCCTCGTCACGGAAGCCGCTGTCCTCGGGCCACCGGGCGACGACGAGGGACTCGCCGCCGGTCAGGGTGGTCCACAGGGTCTCGGTGACGAACGGGACCACCGGGTGCAGGAGGCGCAGGGTGGTGTCCAGGACCTCGCCGAGCACCCGGCCGGAGACCTCGGCGCCCTCGCCGCCCGCGAAGAAGGTGGTCTTCGACAGCTCGACGTACCAGTCGAAGACCTCGTCCCACGCGAAGTGGTAGAGGGCCTCGCTGAGCTTCGAGAACTGGAAGTCCTCGTAGTACGCGTCGACCTGCGCGACCGTCTTGTTCAGACGGGACAGGATCCAGCGGTCGGTCGCCGACATCTTCTCGACCGGGGGCAGGTCGCCCTCGACCGTGGCCCCGTTCATGAGCGCGAAGCGGGTGGCGTTCCAGATCTTGTTGGCGAAGTTGCGGGAGGCCTGGACCCAGTCCTCGCCGATCGGGACGTCGGTGCCGGGGTTGGCGCCCTTGGCCAGGGTGAAGCGGACGGCGTCGGAGCCGTACTTGTCCATCCAGTCCAGCGGGTCGACGACGTTGCCGAAGGACTTCGACATCTTCTTGCCGCGCTCGTCGCGGACGAGGCCGGTCAGGGCGATCGTCTTGAAGGGGACCTCGCCGTCCATGGCGTAGAGGCCGAACATCATCATCCGGGCGACCCAGAAGAAGATGATGTCGTGGCCGGTGACCAGGACGTCGGTGGAGTAGAACTTCTCCAGGTCCGGGGTCTTCTCCGGCCAGCCGAGCGTGGAGAACGGCCACAGGCCGGAGGAGAACCAGGTGTCGAGGACGTCGGTGTCCTGGGTCCAGCCCTCGCCGGTCGGGACCGCGTCGTCGGGTCCGACGCAGACGACCTCGCCGCCCGGGCCGTACCAGACGGGGATGCGGTGACCCCACCACAGCTGGCGCGAGATGCACCAGTCGTTGAGGTTGTCGACCCAGTCGAAGTAGCGCTTCTCCATCTCCTTCGGGTGGATCTTGACCCGGTCGTCGCGGACCGCGTCACCGGCGGCCTTGGCGAGGGTCTCGACCTTGACCCACCACTGGAGGGACAGGCGGGGCTCGACGGTGGTGGAGCAGCGCGAGCAGTGCCCGACGGAGTGCAGGTAGGGGCGCTTCTCGGCGACGATCCGGCCCTGCTCGCGCAGGGCGCCGACGACCGCGGAACGCGCCTCGAAGCGGTCCAGGCCGAGGAAGGGGCCGTGGACGGTGATGACGCCGCGCTCGTCCATGATCGTCATGTTCGGCAGGCCGTGGCGCTGCCCGATGGCGAAGTCGTTCGGGTCGTGGGCCGGCGTCACCTTGACGCAGCCGGTGCCGAACTCCGGGTCCACGTGCGTGTCCGCGACGACCGGGATGGAGCGGTCGGTGAGGGGCAGCTTGATGAGCCTGCCGACCAGGTGCTTGTAGCGCTCGTCGTCCGGGTGGACGGCGATGGCCGTGTCACCGAGCATCGTCTCGGCGCGGGTGGTGGCGACGACGAGGGTGTCCTCGCCCTCCCCGTACGTGATGGAGACGAGCTCGCCCGCGTCCTCCTGGTACTCCACCTCGATGTCGGAGATGGCCGTCAGGCAGCGGGGGCACCAGTTGATGATGCGCTCGGCGCGGTAGATCAGCTCGTCGTCGTAGAGCTTCTTGAAGATCGTCTGGACGGCCTTGGACAGGCCCTCGTCCATGGTGAACCGTTCACGGGACCAGTCGACGCCGTCACCCAGGCGCCGCATCTGGCCGAGGATCTTGCCGCCGTACTCTTCCTTCCACTGCCAGACCCGCTCGACGAACTCCTCGCGGCCCAGGTCATGGCGGGACTTGCCCTCCTCGGCGAGCTGCTGCTCGACCTTGTTCTGGGTGGCGATGCCGGCGTGGTCCATGCCGGGCAGCCACAGCGACTCGTGGCCCTGCATCCGCTTGCGGCGGGTCAGGGCGTCCATGAGCGTGTGCTGGAAGGCGTGGCCCAGGTGCAGGGAGCCAGTGACGTTCGGCGGCGGGATGACGATGGTGTACGCGGGCTTCTCGCTCGCGGGATCCGCCGTGAAGTAGCCACGCTCCACCCAGCGCTCGTAGAGCTTCCCCTCTACCTCGGCCGGCGCGTACTGGGTCGGCAATTCGGAGTTGGGGGCACTGGGTGTCTGCGTGTTCTCGGTCACGGGGCACAGGATACGGCGGGTGCCGCCCGCGTCACGAATCGATACCGCAGCGGGCCATCCCGTTGACCTCGGTGGCCCCGGGCCCGTCTGATGCGCCCATGAACGAGATCGTCCAGCCGCCCCTCCCCTACCAGCCCGTACCGCAGGCACCGCGCAAGCGCAGGCTCGTCCTGCGGACGGTGGTGACGGTGCTGGCCGTCGGCGCGGGGGTGTTCCTCGGCAGGCTGGCCGTGAACGCGGTCCTCGGCGGCCCCGACGACGCGGGCCGGTACGAGCTGGTCCCGCCGGCCTCCTTCCAGGGGCTGACGCTGCAGGACTCCGGACCGCGCGTGGACGCCATCAAGGAGGGGCAGGGGGCCCGCAAGCCGGGCACCGACCCGGTGGCCGTGGTCTACGCCGATCGGACCGGAGCCGCACAGCTGGTGGTCAGCGGCGCGTCCGGCGCCTTCACGGACGAGGACCCGGGGGCCGAACTCACCAAGAACCTCCACTCCATGGGCGTCAACGGGGCGACCACCCAGGATTCCGGCACGCCCGCGGGCGGGGCGATGCGCTGCGGCACCCTCACGACCGGGGCGGGACCGCTGACGCTGTGCACGTGGGCCGACCACAGTTCCCTGGTGACGGTCACCGTCCCCGTCGAGAACAAGCCGGTCACGCTGGAGGCGCTGGCCGCGCAGACCCGCGCCCTGCGCGCGGCGATGGAGGTCCCGAAGGCGTCGTAGTTCGGTAACGGCCGGGACCCCGATGCCCCCACCGGCCGGGCCTTCCGCAAGGATGTGTGAAACAGATAAGCAAACCTCACAGGGGGACGCGGGATGAGTTACAACCAGCCAGGTCCGTACGGGCAGCAGCCGCAGCAGCCGGGTCCCTACGGGCAGCAGCCCCCGCCGCCGCCCGGCCCGTACGGCCAGCAGGCCCCGCAGCCGGGCTACGGCTACCCCCAGCAGGCCCCGCCCCCGCCCGGCTACCCGCAGCAGTCCCCGCCCCCGCCGCCGGCCTTCCCCCAGCAGGGCGGCTACCAGCAGCAGCCCCCGCAGCAGCCCCAGCCCGCGTACGGCTACCAGCAGCCCCCGCAGCAGGGGTACATGCCCCCGCCGCAGCCCCCGAAGAAGTCCAAGGCCGGCCCGGTCATCGCGGTGGTCCTGGTCGTGGCCGTGATCGGCGGCGCCGGCTGGTGGTTCCTGGGCGGCGGCTCGGGCGGCTCGGTCTCGGACGCCACGAAGGGCTACAAGCTGGTGGCCCCGGAGTCGGTGGGCGAGTTCCAGAAGAACCCGGAATACAAAGAGCAGCCCATCAGCGACAAGGACAAGCAGGAAGCCGAAGCCGCGGGCATCAAGAACCCCACCCAGGTGGGCATGAGCTACAAGGCCGGCGACCCGAAGAACCTGCTGACCGCCAAGAGCCTCACCTTCAGCGGTCTCTACGGTGAACTCGCCGACCCCGAGAAGTCGGTGGACGCCTACTTCGCCCTGTTCAAGATGAACGCCGCGCAGAAGAACGACAAGTCGACGGTCGAGCTCGTGGGCAGTCCCAAGTCGTTCACCCCGGCGGGCTTCAAGGGCGCAGTGCTCAAGTGCCAGGAGATCAAGGCCACCCCGAAGGACCCGACGGCGACCAAGGGGATCAAGGAATTCACCCTGCCCGTCTGCATTTGGGGTGACTACAGCACCCTGGCCGCAGTGAGCGCCAGTGACGCGGCTTCCCTCCTCGCGGGCAAGCCCGGCTACACCCTGGAGCAGACCGCGGACCTCGCGGCGAAGCTGTACAACACCGCCCGCGTCAAGAAGTAGCGGTCGGCAGGACATACGCAGAAGGGGCGCTCCCGATCAGGAGCGCCCCTTCTGCGTACGACGGACGACCGGCTACGCCGACTTCTCGTGCGGGCCCTGGTCCTTCGGGACGATGCGGGGGACCAGCGTCGGGTTGACGTTGGAGCGGACCACGTCGGCGGTGATGACCACGCGGGCCACGTCCTTGCGGGACGGGACCTCGTACATCACCGACATCAGGACCTCTTCCATGATGGCGCGCAGGCCGCGCGCGCCGGTCTGGCGGAGGATCGCCTGGTCCGCGATGGCTTCGAGGGCCTCGCGCTCGAAGTCCAGCTCCACGCCGTCGAGTTCGAACAGGCGCTGGTACTGCTTCACCAGGGCGTTGCGCGGCTCCACCAGGATCTGGAGGAGCGCCTCGCGGTCCAGGTTGTGCACCGAGGTCAGGACGGGCAGGCGGCCGATGAACTCGGGGATCATCCCGAACTTCACCAGGTCCTCCGGCATGACCTCCTGGAACTGGTCGCTCGCCTCGATCTCGCGCTTCGAGCGGATCGTCGCCCCGAAGCCGATGCCCTTGGCGCCCGCGCGCGACTCGATGATCTTCTCCAGGCCGGCGAAGGCGCCGCCCACGATGAAGAGCACGTTCGTCGTGTCGATCTGGATGAACTCCTGGTGCGGGTGCTTGCGTCCGCCCTGCGGCGGGACGGAGGCCGTCGTGCCTTCCAGGATCTTCAGCAGGGCCTGCTGCACGCCCTCGCCCGAGACGTCGCGCGTGATCGACGGGTTCTCGCTCTTGCGGGCGACCTTGTCGATCTCGTCGATGTAGATGATCCCGGTCTCGGCCTTCTTGACGTCGTAGTCCGCCGCCTGGATCAGCTTCAGCAGGATGTTCTCGACGTCCTCACCGACGTACCCGGCCTCCGTCAGCGCCGTCGCGTCCGCGATGGCGAACGGGACGTTGAGCATGCGGGCGAGCGTCTGCGCGAGCAGGGTCTTGCCGGAGCCGGTGGGGCCGAGCAGCAGGATGTTGGACTTCGCGAGTTCGATCGCGTCGTCACGGCCCTGCGCGCCGCCGTTCTCGCCGGCCTGGACCCGCTTGTAGTGGTTGTAGACCGCTACCGAGAGCGCCTTCTTCGCCGGCTCCTGGCCGACGACGTAGCTCTCCAGGAACTCGTAGATCTCACGGGGCTTGGGGAGTTCCTCCCACCGGACCTCGGAGGTTTCCGCGAGTTCCTCTTCGATGATCTCGTTGCAGAGGTCGATGCACTCGTCGCAGATGTACACACCGGGTCCTGCGATGAGCTTCTTCACCTGCTTCTGGCTCTTTCCGCAGAACGAGCACTTGAGCAGATCGCCGCCGTCACCGATGCGTGCCACGAGGTGCTTCCCCTTCGCCTGGGAGACGCTTGGTTCAGCGACTCCTGGTGCCTCATATCCGACGGTACCTTGCCGGGGGCCCCGAGCGGGGCCCCCTTGACGTGGTTCACATCGCCCAATGCGACGACGCGCCCACGTCAACTGACGGCAAGGATCAGACCGCGCTGCTCTTGCGGGTGGAGACGATCTGGTCGATCAGGCCGTACGCGAGAGCGTCCTCGGCCGTCAGGATCTTGTCGCGCTCGATGTCCTCGCGGATCTTCTCGATCGGCGTGGTCGAGTGCTTGGCCAGCATGGCCTCCAGCTGGTCGCGCATGCGCAGGATCTCGTTGGCCGCGATCTCCAGGTCGGAGAGCTGCTCACGGCCGGTGCCGCCCGAGGGCTGGTGGATCAGCACGCGGGCGTTCGGCAGCGCCATGCGCTTGCCGGGGGTACCGGCGGCCAGCAGGACGGCGGCGGCGGAGGCCGCCTGGCCCATGCAGACCGTCTGGATGTCCGGCTTCACGAACTGCATCGTGTCGTAGATCGCCGTCAGCGCGGTGAAGGAACCACCGGGGCTGTTGATGTAGATCGAGATGTCGCGGTCCGGGTCCATCGACTCCAGGCACAGCAGCTGCGCCATGACGTCGTTGGCGGAGGCGTCGTCGATCTGCACGCCGAGGAAGATGACGCGCTCCTCGAAGAGCTTCGCGTACGGGTCGTACTCGCGCACGCCCTGCGAGGTGCGCTCGACGAAGCGCGGGATGACGTAGCGGTTGTCCACCTGCGGGCCGGAGTAGAGGCCGCTCGCGGAGAAGTTCGCGGAGAAGTTGTTCTGCATCTGGGTGTTCACCATCCTGGTGGCGTTCTGCGGGCTGAGGGTGCCTGTGCGGGCGGGCGGTACGGAGGGCCGTACGCCGGGGCCGGGATCAGGCCCCGGTGCCGCCGCCGCCGGGAACCAGGGAGGCGGCCGAGATGATCTCGTCGATCAGGCCGTACGCCTTGGCCTCCTCCGCCGTGAACCAGCGGTCGCGGTCGCCGTCGCGGATGATCGCCTCCACGGTCTGGCCCGAGTGGTGCGCGGTGATCTCAGCCATGCGCTGCTTGGTGCGCAGCAGGTACTGGGCCTGGATCTTGATGTCCGAGGCGGTGCCGCCGATGCCGGCGGAGCCCTGGTGCATCAGGATGTCGGTGTTCGGCAGGGAGAAGCGCTTGCCGGCGGTGCCGCCGGTGAGCAGGAACTGGCCCATGGAGGCCGCCATTCCCATGCCGATGGTGACGACGTCGTTCGGGATGTACTGCATGGTGTCGTAGACCGCCATGCCCGCCGTCACCGAGCCACCGGGGCTGTTGATGTACAGGTAGATGTCCTTCTCCGGCTCGGCGGCCAGGAGGAGGAGCTGCGCCGTGATCTTGTTCGCGATGTCGTCGTCGACCTGCTGGCCGAGGAAGATGATGCGCTCGCCGAGCAGCCGGTTGTAGACATGGTCGCCGAGGCCGCCACCGATGGACGGCTCACCCGCGGCGTAAGGCTTCAGATTCGTCACGTATCCACCTGCTCGTCTCCGACGGCCACATGCCGTCTCAGCGTCTCGTTCTGGGGCGCGGACCTACCGGTGGGGCGATGCCCGCCGGCTTCGGGTACTCCCGTGCCCTCGTATTCATGGACCCTAACGCGCAGGTAGGACAACGCCATCCCGCTTCCCGAACTGTTCGCTCGGAGCGCAAGGTGACCGGGCCCCACGAGGAGGGTCACGAAGGGACGGCGAAGGGCCCGGACGCGACCGCGTCCGGACCCTTGCCACTACTGCTCCACGGGCTCGGCCCAGGGGTGTTGCCTAGGCCTCTTCGGCCTTCACCTCGGTGTCACCGTCGACGGCGTCCTCGACGACCTCGACGGCGGCCTCGGTCTCGTCCTCGTCGGAGAGGTCGATGACCTCACCGTTGGTGTCGACGACCTTGGCCTTCTCGACGACGACCGCGAGGGCCTTGCCGCGGGCGACCTCGCCGACGAGCATCGGCACCTGGCCACCCTCGACGACGGCCTGGGCGAACTGGTCCGGGGACATGCCCGAGGACTGCGCGCGGCGCATGAGGTGCTCGGTGAGCTCCTCCTGGTTGACGCCCAGCTTCTCCTTGTTGACCAGGGCGTCCAGCAGGAACTGGGTCTTGATGCCCTTGACGGCCTGCTCGGCGGTCTCGGCGTCGAACTCCTCGACCGTCTTGCCCTGGATCTCCAGGAACTTCTCCAGGTTCAGGCCCATCTGGCCGAGCTGGTGGTGCTCCAGGTTGTGCTTGCGGGTCTGGACCTCGTCCGCGAGCAGCTTCTCGGGGACGGGGATCTCCGCGAGCTCCAGGAACTTCTCCAGCACGCGCTCCTGGGCCTGGGTGGCCTGGTCGTACTGCTTCATGTTCTCCAGGCGCTTGCGGCTGTCCGCCTTGAGCTCCTCGAGGGTGTCGAACTCGCTCGCCATCTGGGCGAACTCGTCGTCCAGCTCCGGCAGCTCACGGGCGGAGACCTTGGTGACCTTGACGGTGACCTCGGCGTCCTTGCCCTCGGCGGAGCCGCCCTTCAGCTGGGAGGTGAAGGTGGCCTCGCCACCGGCCTCCAGGCCCTTGACGGCCTCGTCGATGCCGTCGAGGAGCTCGCCCGAGCCGATGGTGTAGGACACGTCGCTGGCGACACCGTCCTCCAGCACCTCTCCGTCGACCTTGGCCTCCAGGTCGATGGTGACGACGTCGCCGTCCTGGGCGGCGCGCTCGACGTCCTTGGTGGACGCGAAGCGGCCGCGCAGCTGCTCGACCGACTTCTCGACGTCCTCGTCGGAGACCTCGATGGCGTCGACCTCGACCTCGATGCCGGAGTAGTCCGGGATCTCGATCTCGGGGCGCACGTCGACCTCGGCGGTGAAGGCGAGCAGCTCGCCGTCCTTCAGCTCCGTGATGTCGACCTCGGGCTGGCCCAGCGGGTTCAGGTCGGCCTCGTTGACCGCCTCGGTGTAGAACTTCGGGAGGGCGTCGTTGACGGCCTCCTCCAGCACCGCACCGCGGCCGAAGCGCTGGTCGATGACGCGCGCGGGGATCTTGCCCTTGCGGAAGCCCTTCACCGTGACCTGCTGGTTGATCTTCTTGTACGCCGCGTCGAGGCTGTCCTTGAGCTCCTCGAAGGGCACCTCAACAGTGAGCCGAACCCGAGTCGGGTTCAGGGTCTCCACGGCGCTCTTCACGGTTCGGTCTCCTTGTGGCTGACTGCTTGGGGTTCTGCCGGAACGCTGCGATTCAGCGGTTCGACGGATTCGGCCCGGTACATCAGACACACGGGCACGCAGCTTGCATAGTAACCGCAAGCGGCAATCAGCCCACAACGCGATCTTCGATCCGTGATCTTGGTGCAGGCGGTACTGGATGGTCGGGGTGGCCGGATTCGAACCGACGACCTTCCGCTCCCAAAGCGGACGCGCTACCAAGCTGCGCCACACCCCGTCGGTGCGACACGTAGGGTACATGCCCGGAGACCCTCTGATGCGCGCGGTTTTCCGGGCGCCGCACGCGCGCGCGGCTCCGACGCCGGACACGGCGACGGGAAAGGGGTGTGCGCTCACCCTGCGCGACCCGCTAGGATGCTGTCCGTGCCACGGTCCCCGGACCTGCGGCGCGCATGTTGCGGGTGTAGCTCAATGGTAGAGCCCTAGTCTTCCAAACTAGCTACGCGGGTTCGATTCCCGTCACCCGCTCTGAAGCACAAAGGGCCAGGTCAGAGGAGATTTCCTCGACCTGGCCCTTCGTCGTTCCCGGGGCGGCGTTCAACGCGGACGTGGGGTGGCACTGGGTCGATCGGCCGGAGGGGGAACCACCGGAGGTCTGCCCAGCGCCCCACCCGTTCCGCCGGCATCCAGGATCCCGGGCGGCGTCTCCCCGGGCCCGGAGCCGGGTCGTTTCGCTAGAGCTTGATCCCCGCGATGGTGTCGGCGAGGGAGTTCAGGAAGCGGTTGACGTCCGGGGCGATGGAGCTGGACGCGAGGAAGAAGCCGAAGAGGACCGCGACGATCGCGGGGCCGGCCTTCATGTGCTTGCCGCGGATGAGGATCACCAGGATGACCGCCAACAGAACCACCACTGACAGCGAAATGGCCACTACTGATCACACCTTCGGTCGTCCCCTGGCCGGCCCGGGGCGTACGGCGGCGCACACCCCCACATGCACCATCCTCCCACCAACCGGGCCCGGCTACCCGTCCCGTGACGAATCGCCATCGCCTCATTCCCGCCAAGCGGACCCGCACTCGGCGCATTTCGGGCATGGGGTACGGGTCACGGGGTGGTGATGCCGAGGAGGGAGCGCACGTACGCGTACTTCGCGGTCAGCCGGTCGCGGGTGGGGGCGTCCAGTACGGAGAGGCGTACGGGGTCGGCGTTGTGCGCGAGGTCGGCCTCCTTGACGAGGGCCGCGCCGGGGGTGGCGAGGATGCGGGCCGCGTACTCCTCCACCGGCTCCCCGGGGCGTTTGGTGAGGGCCAGCACCATGGCCTTGACCTCCTGCGGGACAGGCGTGGCGGCGAGCTCGGCGGGGGTGAGGGCCTCGTCCTCGACGGCGTCGTGGAGCCAGGCCGCCGCCTGCTGCGCCGGGGTGCCGCCGCGCAGGCGGACGCCCTCGGCCACGGCCGCGAGGTGCTCGGCGTAGGGCCGGCCGGCCTTGTCGGTCTGGCCCTCGTGCGCCCCGCGGGCGAGGGCTTCGACCTCCAGGAGGGTCAGCGGTTGCTGTGTCATGCGATCCCCTTCGCTGCCGTTCGGAGGGCCTGGGCGGCCCGGCGCACATCCGCCTGCGTGGTACGCCAGTTGGAGAACGCCGCGCGCAGGGCGGGGGTTCCCCCGTAGACGGTGGGGGTCACGAAGACCTCGGCGCCGGCGGCCTCGCGCAGGGCGGTCAGGCGTTCGGGGGTGGGGGCGGTGGCGAGGGTGAAGCAGACGACGTTGAGCCGGACCGGGGCGAGCAGGCGCAGGGCCGGTTCGCGTTCCACTTCCTCGGCGAGGGCGCGGGCGCAGTCGACGTCGCGTTCGACGATCTCGCGGTGGCCCGCGCGGCCGTAGGCGCGGAGCGTGAACCAGGCGGCCAGCGCCCGCAGCCGGTGGGAGTTCTCGGGGGTGAGGTGGACGAGGTCGGGGTCGTCGCCGAGGGGGCCGAGGTAGGCCGCGGAGTTCTGGAAGACACGGGTCTGCAGGTCGCGGCGGCGGGTGAACTGGACGGCGCTGTCGTAGGGGACGTTGAGCCACTTGTGCAGGTCGACGCAGACGGAGTCGGAGGCGTCGAGGCCGGCGGTGAGGTGGGCGTGGCGCGGGGAGAGGGCGGCGAAGGCGCCGAAGGCGGCGTCGGTGTGCAGCCAGAAGTCGTGGCGGGGGCGCAGGGCGTCGAGGGCGGGGAGGTCGTCGAAGTCGACGGTGTTGACGGTGCCGGCGTTGGCGACGACCACGGCCGGTCCGGAGCCGTCGGCGAGCGCGCGGTCGAGCGCGGCGGGGTCGACGGCCTCCCGGCCGGGGAGCGTGGGGACCCGTACGAGACTCGCCCGGCCGAGACCGAGGACGGAGAGGGCCTTGGCGATGGAGGAGTGCGGAGCGCCGGACAGGACGCGGACGGGCCCGAGGGCCGCCGCGCCGTCCTCGGCCGGGGAGACGCCGAGGCGTTCGCCGAGCCATTCGCGGGCGATGGCCAGGCCGACGGTGTTGGACATGGTGGCGCCGCTGACGAAGGTGCCGGTGTGGGCGTCGGAGAGGCCGAAGAGGCCGCGCAGCCAGCCGGTGGTCTCGCGTTCGAGGTGCTGGCCCGCACCGTCGAAGGCGGAGTTGGAGTTCTGGTCGTGGGCGGCGGTCAGCCAGTCGCCGGCGAGGGCGGCGGGGGTGGCTCCGCCGGTGACGAAGCCGAGGTAGCGGGGGCCGGCGGAGGCCGAGAACCGGAGGGCCCAGCGGGACCGGAAGGCCTCCAGGGCCGCCTCGGTGCCGCTGCCGTGCTCGGGCAGCGGCTCGGGGGCGGGCGGGGCGGCGGCCGCGGCGGCCGGTACGACGGGCCGCGCGTCGAGCGCGGCGAGGGCCTCGGTGGCGGCGCGGCGGGTGGCGTCGAGGAGGTCGGGCAGACGGGCCAGATCGGCGGCGAGGGTGCGGTCCATGGCGGCACGGTAGGCCTCCGGCGGTCGCGGGGGACGGGCCAATCCCCGCTGATTGGCCCGCCCGGCCGAGCGGTTCCGCCGGGGGCGGGGCGGCTCCGCCGGGGGCCGGGACCCCGCCAGAGGCCGGTCCCCTCAGGGGGAGCGGCGGATGAGGAGGAGGGCGCGGTCGTCGTTGACGTCCTTGGCCACCTTCTCGATCAGGTGCCACGCCGCGCCCTCCCACCCCGCGGCGACGTAGCGGTCGGCCTCGCCCGTGAGGCGGTCGATGCCCTCGCTGATCTCTCGCTCCGCCGTCTCGACGAGCCCGTCGGTGAACAGCATCAGGACGTCGCCCCGCCGCAGGTTGCCCCGGGCCGGGGTGAACTCCGCGCCGTCGTAGACGCCGAGCAGCGGTCCCTCCCCGGTGACCTCCCGCCAGCGGCCGGTGCCGGCGGAGAGCTGGAGGGCGGGGAGGTGGCCGGCGGAGAGCAGTTCGTAGTCGCCGGTCTCCAGGTCCAGGACGAGGTGGATGGAGGTGGCGAAGCCCTCGTCCCAGTCCTGGCGCAGCAGGTAGCCGTTGGCGGCGGGGAGGAAGTCCCGGTGCGGGAGGGCGCCGAGGAGGCCGCCGAAGGCCCCGCTGAGCAGGAGGGCCCGCGAGCCCGCCTCCATGCCCTTGCCGGAGACGTCGGTGAGGACGATCTCCAGGGTGCGGCCGCCGTCGGTGCGGGCGGCGACCACGAAGTCGCCGGAGAAGGACTGGCCCCCGGCCGGCCTCAGGGCCATCTCGCGGTGCCAGCCCCGCGGCAGGGCGGGCAGCTTGCTCTGGACCCGGATCCGTTCGCGCAGGTCGAAGAGCATGGTGCCGCCGCGCCGCCAGGGCACGCCGACGCGGCTGCGGAACTGGGCGATGACCAGCCCGAAGAAGCCGCAGGCGGCGACCACCAGGACGGTTCCCGGGGTGACCCGGGCGGGCCCTTCGGTGTACGGGCCGAGCACCAGGGCCTCGACGATCAGGGCGGTCGCGGAGGCGGCGTAGAGGGCGATCAGGCTCGCGGGCCGCAGCAGCAGGCCACCGGCCACGATGGGCAGGACCAGGGCCGACGGGGAGAACCAGACCGGCAGCATCATGGTGCCGCAGGCGATGGCGGGGACGGTCAGCAGGAGTCCGGCGAAGGCGAGCCAGTCGGAGGCGTCGCCGCGGAAGTAGTCGACGGCGGATTTGCGCAGCGCTGTGCGGGCCCGGTGCCACAGCATGCGCGTCCGGGCCATGAGCGTCTCCACACGTGCTCCGGCCATTGCATCGGGACCCTATCCATCCTGGCTGTGCCCGCGCAGGGGTACCCCCGGACCACGTGGCCTTCGACGGTCGAAAACACTTCGACCGCGACGGAATGCCCTGGTAAGGATGATCACATGGCTCTTGAGATGCGCGTTTTGTCAATGGATGACTGGGACGTCTGGTTCGATCATCTGGAACTGGCGTTCGGCGGCGTGCCCGAATCCCCGCAGCACCGCAAGACCTTCCGGTCCCTGACCGAGCCGGAACGTTCACTCGGCGTGTGGGACGGTGAGAACTGCGTCGGCTCGGCCTCGGCCTTCAGTTTCCGGCTCTCGGTGCCGGGCGGCGGCGCGCCGGTTCCGGCGGCCGGCGTGACGATGGTGGGCGTCGCCCCGACGCACCGCCGCCACGGGGTGCTCACCTCGCTGATGCGGCGCCAATTGGACGACGTCCGTGCGGGTGGCGAGCCGATCGCCGTGCTGACGGCCTCGGATCCGGCGATCTACGGACGCTTCGGCTACGGCACCGCCACCTACGCCCTCTCCGTGGACGTCGACACGACCCGGGTGCGACTCTCCGTGCCCCCGGGGACGGACGACGTACGGCTGCGCCTGGTCGACCCGGAGAAGGCCCTGCCCGACTGCGAGCGGGTCTACGCCCGGCTGGTCGCCCGGCGTCCCGGCATGCCGGCCCGGCAGCCCGGCTGGGACCTCAAGACGCTGCTCGACCCGGAGGGGCACCGGGGCGGGGCCTCGCCGCTGAAGTGCGTGGTGGCCGAGGACGCGGACGGCGAGGTCGTCGGATACGCCCGTTACCGGGTCGCGCCGGACTGGGAGCAGAGCGGCTCGGACGGCAAGGTCCAGGTCCAGGACGTGGACGCGCTGCACCCGGCGGCGTACGCGGCGCTGTGGCGCTACCTCTTCGGGATCGACCTCACCTGGAGCGTGCGCGCGTTCGGGCGGCCGGTGGACGATCCGCTGCTGCACCTGGTCAGCGACATCCGGCGGATCCGGACGCGGCAGCGGGACTCGCTGCACGTGCGGCTGGTGGACCTGCCGGCGGCGCTCGGTGCGCGGGCCTACGGGGCCCCGCTGGACGTGGTCCTGGAGGTCGAGGACGCCTTCTGCCCGTGGAACGCGGGCCGGTGGCGGCTGACGGCGGGCGCGGACGGCGCGGTGCGGTGCGAGCGGACCGAGGACGGGGCGGACCTGGCGCTGTCGGTCCGGGAGCTGGGCTCGGCGTACCTCGGCGGGATCACCCTGGCCTCGCTGGCGGCGGCGGGCCTGGTGCGCGAGCTGCGTCCGGGCGCCCTGACGCGGGCTTCCCGCGCCTTCGCCGGGGACGTCGCGCCCTGGCTCCCGCACGGCTTCTAGGGTCGCCCAGGGCGGGACGGGAGGCCGGGGGGCTGGGTTCGCCCGCAGCGGGACGGGAGGCTTCCGGGTCCGCCGCAGCGGGACGGGAGGCCGCGGGCGGTCAGCGGGACTGGCAGCCGGGGCACCAGAAGAGGTTGCGGGCGGCGAGGCCGGCGGTGCGGATCTCGCTCCCGCAGACGTGGCAGGGCATGGCGGCGCGCCGGTAGACGTACACCTCGCCGCCGTGGTCGTCCACGCGCGGCGGGCGGCCCATCGCCTCGGGCAGGTGCTCGTCGCGGACGGTGTCGATCCGGTTGTTCCGCACGCCCTCGCGCATCAGCGCCACGAGGTCGGTCCAGATCGCGTCCCACTCGCTCCGCGCGAGGTCCTTGCCGAGCCGGTACGGGTCGATGCCGTGCCGGAAGAGGACCTCGGCTCGGTAGACGTTGCCGACGCCCGCGACGACCTTCTGGTCCATGAGCAGGGCGGCGACGGTGGTGCGGGAGCGGGAGATCCGCCTCCAGGCGCGGTCCGGGTCGTCGGCCGGGCGCAGCGGGTCGGGGCCGAGCCGGTCGTGTATCGCCTTCTTCTCGCCCTCGGCGACGACGGCGCACGCGGTGGGGCCGCGCAGGTCGGCGTAGTGCTCCTCGTTCAGCAGCCGCAGCCGGACCGTGTCGGTGGCCGGAGGGGCCGGGGCGGGGCCGAAGCCGAGCTTGCCGAAGAGGCCGAGATGGATGTGGATCCAGGCGTCGCCGAGTTCCAGGAAGAGGTGCTTGCCGTGGGCCTCGGCGCTCTCCAGCTCGCGCCCGTCGAGGAGGGCCGCGCTCTCGGCGAACCGGCCCTGGGGGCTGCTGACCCGGACCGTCCGGGCGGCGAAGCGCTCGGTGTGGTCCTGGGCGAGGCGGTGGATCGTATGCCCCTCGGGCACGGCACTGCTCCTACGTCCGGGTGGGTCGGGGGGGGGGGGGGGGGGGGGGGGGGGGGGGGGGGGGGGGGGGGGGGGGGGGGGGGGGGGGGGGGGGGGGGGGGGGGGGGGGGGGGGGGGGGGG